>NZ_JBQZXC010000123.1:0-10385 GCF_053555815.1 Shigella sp. SIG6
GGTTAAAGGCATCAACCGCGAACAACTGCAGACGATGATTACGGAATCAGGCATTGCGCTGGATATTAGCTGTGATAACACGCCGCGCCAGCAGGTTATTGGGGGAACGCAGGCTGCGTTGAATGAATTTACCACGCTGCTGATGGCCGCTGGATACGAACCGGTTAAACTCGGTGTGAGCGGTGCCTGGCACACGCGTTTGATGGAAGACGGCGTTCAGGCAATGCGCGATTATCTTGCCGGACTGGATATCGCTTCGCCAGAGCATCAGGTTCTGATGAACGTAACAGCAAAAAGCGAGGTCGCTCCGTCAATTATCAAAGAAAATCTCTCATTACACTTAACTCATACGGTGAAATGGACTGAATCTCTCGATACATTTCTGAATATGCCAACCCCGGTAGCTTTCCTTGAAATAAGTAATAAGCCCTATTTGGGGAATATGTTAAATGATTTTGCTGGCGTGGATCAGCAACGAGTTATGCATTGTCGTAAAGCATTTAGTGATGCAAAGGTATTCAAATGATTCCTGATTATTTAACTTTTATTCGCTTTCAGGATAAACGAAATCTGATATACATTTATGCTATTGGACTTATTCTGATAGGCATTTTATTGGAAAAATGCAGGGTTTACTTTTCCATCAGAGGATATTGGTGTAGTTAGTGGGATTCTGGCCCTGGTGCTGTATAATTTTATTTTTGATCTCAAGGCGTACTGGGCTTATAAATGCGTCACGAAGAATATCGATTTTTCGTGGTTTAAGAAAAAGCAGAACCACAAAATAGAATTATTTCTTACACAACCTCTGGTGGCAGGATTTCTATCGTTAATCATGTTGAGTGCAATGAGTTGGGGGCTATACCAGCTTCTACCCTCGTTATATGCGCTGTTCCTGATTTCGTTACTTGGGCCGTTGGTCATCTTTCTGCTGTTTCGGATGATCCGCACCAGTTATGTCAAGCAGGTCGCTATTTCAGTAGCGAAAAAAGTAAAATATAAAAGTCTGACTCGCTATGTGCTGCTTTCGGTGTGCATCTCAACGGTTGTTAACCTGCTTACTATCAGCCCGTTGCGTAACAGTGATTCTTTTGTGACAGAGGGGCAGTGGTTAACGTTTAAATCGATAATTACATTGCTCATTCTTTGTGGCGTAGTGTTGGCGATTAATCTGTTTTTTCTGCGCTTCTCCAAGCGGTACGCTTTTCTGGGCAGGTTTTTTTTGCAGGAAATCGATCTGTTTTTCTCCAGTGAAAATACGTTGTCGACCTTTTTTGCCAAGCCGCTTTGGCTTCGGTTATTCATATTGCTGGTTATTGAAATGATGTGGATTACGCTGGTGTCGGTATTGGCAACGCTTGTGGAATGGCGGATTTGGTTTGAAGCCTATTTTTTACTCTGCTATGTACCGTGCTTAATTTACTATTTTTTCCATTGTCGATTCCTCTGGCATAACGATTTTATGATGGCATGTGACATGTATTTCCGTTGGGGGCATTTTAATAAGTGAGGAAGTTACAGGAAGTGACCAGATAACGCATATATGTTCTGTACTATCTTGCGCATTTTGATTGTTGACTGAGTAACCAGACAGTTGATGTGCACAATTTCCCCTCGCCCTAACAGACGTGGGCGGGGGCACCCGGTGTGTACAATATACGAAAAAAAAGCCCGTACTTTCGTACGCGCTCTTCTTTAAATATGGCGGTGAGGGGGACCGCCTGAAATAAATCTGACTTAATCCAGGGGTGTTATATAATTTCTTTATAAACAATGTATTACACTTTTTGTTGTCCGATGTTATCTAATGTATTCTTAGTGAAGCGAGGGACTAATGGCATACTGGATGGCATACCAGAGTGACGGGAATTAGCGTATGGCAGTATTGACGGATACGAAAGCAAGACATATCAAACCTGATGACAAACCATTGCCCCATGGGGGAATTACCGGACTGACCCTTCATCCTTCTTCAGTAAAGGGGCGGGGGAAATGGGTTTTTCGTTATGTAAGTCCGGTGACACAAAAAAGACGTAATGCTGGATTGGGAACTTACCCAGAGGTCAGTATTGCTGAAGCTGCACGTACTGCCCGGATAATGCGAGAGCAACTTGCTGCAGGTGATGATCCTCTGGAGATTAAAAAGGCTGAATCTGAGAAAGTCGTTATCCCAACATTTGCCGATGCAGCCAGGCGTGTACATGCAGAACTGTCTCCTGGATGGGAGAATCCAAAGCATGTAAGGCAGTGGTTATCGACGCTTGAGAATTACGCGTTTCCTCAACTGGGAGCAAAAACGCTGGATTCGATTACGGCTGCGGACGTGGCAGAAACACTGCGTCCAGTCTGGTTAACCTTGTCAGAAACGGCAAGCCGGGTTAAACAGCGCATTCATGTTGTTATGCAGTGGGGATGGGCGCACGGTTTTTGTGTGGCAAATCCTGTTGATGTGGTTGACCATTTGCTTCCTCAGCAGACAAGAGGACGTGATGAACACCAACCCGCAATGCCCTGGAGGCAGTTACCGCTTTTTGTGGCGACCAGTGTGTATAGTGATGAACCTTATAATGTTACCCGCGCACTGTTATTAATGGTGATACTTACAGCAACTCGCTCGGGCGAAGCCAGGGGAATGCGCTGGGCTGAAATTGATTTTCATAAGCGGGTATGGACTATACCTGCAGAAAGAATGAAAGCTAGGCTACAGCATCGTGTTCCTTTATCCCGGCAGGCTATTTACATTCTGGAAAATATACGTGGCCTGCATGATGAACTGGTGTTCCCTTCACCCAGAAAGCAGCAGATCCTTTCCGATATGGTGTTGACAAGTTTTCTGCGTAAAAAGAAAGCCGTCAGTGACATTCCGGGGCGAGTTGCCACGGCACATGGTTTTCGCTCAACATTCAGGGACTGGTGTAGTGAACAGGGGTATTCGCGGGATCTGGCGGAAAGGGCGCTCGCTCATACGCTGAAAAATAAGGTTGAGGCGGCATATCATCGTACTGATCTACTGGAGCAGCGTGTACCGATGATGCAGGCATGGGCGGATTATGTGATGTCTCAACTTGCTAAAAACACTAAGGAATTCGCTTAGTTTCATGGACTGGCATACTCAGAGTAGCCAAATGGTTACTGCTTTCTTTTTTGAAAAATAAATGCAATGCCAGTTCGTAATGAAAACCTGGCATTGCACTCAGATAACGATTATTCATTATTATAACGAATAATACACTTGTGATAATTTATTTTTTGTCCGATAGTATCTATAGTCTGTTTCGGTGATACTTCAGTATGTTTTGATGATCACAAATGAAAACTCCGGCATCGAATGCAGGAATATTTAGTTTTTTTGCCAGTTCGGATGGTGTAATCGTGTTTCCTATATAAACAACCAGGTTATCATCAATCCTTATTTTCCTTTGTTCCGCCAGTATGTCAAGTGCTTCATCCAGAACACATTTTTTCCTGAGAGCATATGGGGCATATTGTAAAATATAACTTTTCTGGAATATGTAACCTGCTGTTGTGATAATTCTTTTCTGAAGCCATTTATCAAGTTTCTCAGCCGGGGATATTTCCCGAAGGGATTCAAGTTTATATATAAGATGCTTGAAATAAAATTCAATGAGATAAATGGCGCTATTAGTACTTTCCAGCGTTATTACTGTCGAGTCTGGATCTTTCTCCAGTTCCAGAAGTGCTGCTATCCTGACAACCTGCTCTCTTTTTCTGACAATAATGTCTTCAAATGTACCCATATGAGGATTCTGTCTGACAGTATCCATATTTTCTTTGTGAAAGCGCTCCAGTGCGCGGGATGCTGCATTTGATAATGTCATGCAGATGCGCTCTTTACTTTTTGCACGTCTTTCTCTGGATGCTCTCAGAGAGTCTCTGATCTGACTGCCAAAACTTTTCTTACGAAAACAGCTTGCACATTGTTGCGTCACAACAGGAGTGGCAGTATGCGGTTCTGTCGTCATTATTTTAATTGCTCCGGGTTCGCAAAATAGCAACCGGGCCAGAAAGCCATTGCCCCGGATCTGATCGCCAGTGAGAGTAAAAAACTTATTAAATATTACCGGTTGAGTCAGTATAAGTATAGTGAGACGGACATCATTCAGCCGGAACCCGGGTCTGGATGCCCGTTCAACGTTGACTGGTTGCCCACTCCATAATGTGTTGTACAGTGCCGATTTGCGTTCGAAACGCTTATCCAGAATAGTACCTCCTTCATCAGACAGCAACAGAAGAGAGGGTGACTGGCTGAGTTTCAAAGCTATCCCTTCTGGTGTCGCGTCATTCACGATGAGAACCTGTTGTACGGGAGGTTCGGGTTTATTTGCTATACACTTTTCAAGTGCTGCTCGTGCAGCAGCAGCATTTTCCGGGGATCTTTCAATTTCCTTTTTATATCTCCGCTCCAGGATTTTTTTATCTGTTGTCCACATTTCCATCATTCGGTCATAGTTTTTTTTATCGTCGATATATGCCTGATGTAGTTCTTCTTCTGTTTCATGAACAGGAGCGATTAATTTTGCGCAGGCAGAGGTTTTTCCACTGCCTGATGCTGATGAAAGACACATAAATATCTGAAGGCTGGTACGTTGCCCTCCGGAAAGTTCAACTTCATGCGTATCCTGGACCGAGGCAGCCATGACCGTCAGCATAACAGACAGAAGTATTTCACGGCGTATTCCTGTTTCTTCATGCATTTCATCAAGTAATGCCTGGCACCTGTCAGGCAGTTTAGTTGTGTCAAGTTCAGGGAGTGATAGTTTTGTCGTCATCATTAAGTTCCTTTAGTTTGTTTTCAGGTTCAGACCAGGCTGGTGCCGTATGTAACATCAGCCACTCATCGATGGCAGATGCCCGCCAGCCTACGGATGCACTACCAAGCCTTATTGGTTTGGGAAAGGTAGGGTCGTGGTATTTCGAGGCCGGATTTATTTTCACGTAAATAGTAGATCTTGATATACCCAGCAGTCGGGTAAGTTCAGCCATACGCAGGATGCGTGAAGGCGTGTAAAGCTGTCCGGTTTGATTTGACATATTGTTCTCCATATGCATTGCATGTCGTTGTGTCAGTTTGATACGTTAAGCTCAGAATGTCCTCTGCGATAAAATGCAAACCAACCGGAGAGCACAGCATATGCGCACATTTACAAATATGTTGTATGATATTTGTACTGTTTTGGGGTTGTTTAAGGAAGGCGAGAATCCGGCACACAAGCGGAAGAGTACCAATTTTGAAATGCATCAAAAATTCTGGGATCAACGTTATAATGAGATCAGTCGTATTATTGATGCTGAAGGGGTGTTCAGTCAGGAGCAACGGCGGATCATATATGCCCGATATGAACATTTTTATTACATGATGAATTCTTATCCAGTGCATTCCACACTAAAACCTGAATTCCTTCGCAGCTATTGTCTGCGCACTTTTGGGGTTATTTTTCTTGTTGTAGATATGTATAATACATACAGACCAGAGAATGACTCTGCTTTTTATTATCATATTTATAATTTTTTACAGAAATCGTATTGTCCTTGTCTTGATCACGCTGATACAGAAAGCGATGAAGCTGCTGTTAAACGTTATCTTCGGGAATATCTGGCTGAACTGGGATTCAACAAGGAAGATTTTCATGAAAATGGAAAGCTGTATGCTCTGGGGAAATATACAGGAACTATACGGAAGGATAACGGGAAAAGCAAGAGCCTGATGCAACAATATATCATGGCTATCAAAAATGAATATAAAAAGGATTACCGGGAGAAGAAGCTGGATAAGGATGAACTGGAGAAAGTGCTCAGGAATATTGATAAATTCTATAATGCATTTTATTCATTAAGTGTCTTACTTGATATACAACGAAAGACGAAGATACTTCAAAGCCTTGCATATTATCTCAGAGTGTTGGTGAGAGAAGGACTCTGGATTCATGGTTTGTATGGTTACGCTGCGCAATATCTTTATGACTTTACCAGCTTTGATACAACGCCTTATGCAAAAAAATTACTGGAAATGTTTTATAAGTTTCAAAACAGTGCAGAAGGAACATTGTCTCGTTATAGTGTTTCACTTGATGATAAATCTCAGGAATATATTTCCCGTCTGAAAGATCTTGTATTTAATATTAATGATAAGAATGGTTGTGATGACGCATATCTGAAAAAGATTATAAGCTATTTTGGGCAGTTGCAGAATGAGGCTGTTCATGTGACCAGCTGCTACGAAACACTTGCGGTGTACATTTGTCTGATAAGGAAAAATAAAATTAATGATGTGCTGCAGCATTATGATGACATGGAAAGAAAAGGATTGTTTGGTGAATTACCTTCAGGATATGTCAGGGGGGCATTATCGTTGCTTCGGACAGCACTGGAGGTTAAAGTAAATAGAAAAAATATAAAGTATGGCTCGTTGTTTTATTGGCTTGACCATGTAAAAGCCTATCAGGATGCATTTATTGAAAAAATACCACTTATTGATCCTGTATATAAGGAGGGTGAAATACAGTATGATGCGAACAATTTTACCCTGATGCGTGTTATTAAGATGTATAATTGTATGCTTGAAAAGATCAGTACGAAACCATATATTGCGCCCCCATATATTACAGGTTTGCTTGATGACGTAGAGAAGGTGCTGGATAAGATAAATATTCTGATAGATAAAGAGTATGTTTATGATGGTAAGACGCTGGCAGAAGTCATTATGGAAAACAAAGTATTATCCAGTCGCGAACGTAAAGAAACTATGATAGGGCTTTTCACAGGCAGTAAGAAATATACTTTACTGCAATGTGTTGAGAAGCTTGGTGTATTAGTTCACTATGTGAAATCACCGGTCGATGAAATTAAAAATGTGATGATGTTGTATGGCGATAAGGCCGAAAACAGGAACAGACGCAGAATGATATATGATGCGTTAACCATTATTTGTGAAGATGACATCAGGAATAACCCTCCTGAGCTGTCGTGAATTCATCTGAGTGTGTTTTGGGTCAATAATCTTTATATACCCTGCTAATTTTGCTAACCATTAGCAAAATTAGCAGGGGTATTATCTATGTCTGGCAAGAGAAAATTCTATAATAGTATGATTTATTTGTTTGTTTTGTTTTTCAATTAGAATGGTGTGTTTTTGTGATCTATGTCTAATTGTTTTGTATTCTTAGCGCCATCCCATTCATGGGCAGATGTACATACCGCCCCTATTAGATTGATGGGTTGCATGTTCATTGTATCTGTAAAATATGCCAATTTTGACATTAATACATAATCTGTAATTCGGTGTAAGCTCTTGTCTGGTGAATTATGTTGCGTATTCCGCTCTATTCGATCACGGATTGGGCCAAATCATGATCGATTCGAATGCCAAACTGCGATCGATTCAGATGCCATTTTGCATTATGTTAGTGGCTTATTCTTCTTGTTCTTTTTTACAGGTTATGTAAGTGTGATTATCCTGATTACTGGTCACTCATTATATACTGAGTCGACAAAACAAATGAGTATTAACTGAAGTTTTTATACAGTGATCATCTGTCTGGTTAGGTTAGTTAGTTCCGGGAGAATCACATTTATTTCATATACCATAAATAATTAAGGTTAATTAGTATTATTAGTTGGAGTTATGGTATTGTGTGTCTGTGCCGTATTGTTTGTATGTTTGTTGTATAACTTATCTCTTTACGTGGTAATGTCACTCCTCTTTATGCTAAGTATTCTGTATGTGTGTAATGCATATATCTCCATACACTACGCAGTGAAGCATATGGGGGAAGCTGTATGGTGAATTATGTGTGTAATGTTGTCCTGTACGTACTTAACACTGGTTACGTATCGGAACACTATTAGAGCGTGTTATGACTCCGTTACAGTTTATAGGTATAGGTAAATATGATCTTTTCTGTATGGAACAATCTTCTTATGGTGTGTGGGTATGTTCTGTATACCATTATTCTTTTATGCTAATGATTAAATACCCGTGGTCTCTCTCGGCTTTACTTAATGGTTCGACAATATTAATAGCGATGTTGCCTGTAGCTAGCCGATACTGAGTTTTGTGAATGTCAGATTACTTCCTGTAAAGAATTTAGTGGTGCTTCCTGAAACTCAATTCTATGAGGTGTGTTTTTCCATTGTAATTCGTACTGGTTCTCAGTTTAAGAGAGTCTCACTGTATTCTGAAGTATTACCTCATCACAGTAATGCGGTAATACAAAACAGTTTTATCAGGTTGTCTGTGCTGCTGGTTTACTTCGTTTATTAATGCCGTGGTACGGCGTTTCTCTACTCTCAGTATTTACGTAATTCTCTCTTCCTGTGAGTTTTATAAAGTAAGGACTATAAAATGTATAATGCCAATCCCAATTACAAAATGGATTTCATGATTCTGAAAGACGTGAATGAACACATGGATGGTATGTTTCAACGTTTTTCTAAACTGTTACCTTTCAGAATTGATTTTGCTTACAGGAAAGACACGCCCAGTTTCGGGCATTCCTGTAAGCACAGTATGTGTATGGAAATATACCGTTTACTTAGCGAAACCCAGACGATGTTGGCGGGATATTACTGGGTAATGGAATATACACCAGACAAAGGGCTTCATATTCATTTTATCGGCTACCTGGATGGACAACGTCACAAGAACTCTTATCAGATATCCAGGCAACTGGGAGATATCTGGAGGCGGATCACGGAAGGGGAGGGTTATTTTCATCTGTGCCGGGCTAAAGACAAATACCCGGTGCGTATCGATCACGTGATTCACTATAGTGATAAATCTGCGGTAGACGACTTACGTTACGCCCTTAGCTATCTGGCTAAACAGGATCAGAAAGAACACGGTATTATTCTGGGCCGTAGCAGGCTTCCCGAAAAAAGTAACCGGGGTCGACCACGACATAACTGAATTATGGGGGCTTATGTCCGAACTATCGTAAGTTATCGCGTGGATTTGCCTTCACACGAATTTCAGTCGTGGTGCCGCCGGGAGACAGGTACAAGTGATAACGCATATGGTTTATAAATCTGACAGCGATGAACTAGCAGTACTGCGGGCAGAAAATACCCGGCTGGTCTCATTACTTGAAGCTCATGGGATTGAATGGCGACGTAAACCGCAGAGCCCTGTGCAGTGCGTTTTCGTATTATCCACGGATGAGAAAGTTGCGTTATTTCGTCGGTTGTTTCGTGGGCGTGATGATGTATGGGCCCTTCGATAGGAAAGCAAAACCAGCGGCAAATCAGGGTATTCGTCTACCTGGCTAACGAATGGCTGTTGGGAATATGCAGTAAGCCCTGGATAAAATGTGGGGACTGCGCTCACCGTCAGTTGATCCCTGTATCTGATCTCATCATCTACCTGAGGTAGTGTACAATATGCCGATATCGAACTGATACTTAATTAAAATATCTAGAGTGTGATATATCTCTGAGAACTATCAATACGAATATTAAAAACACTTCCAGAATAACAGCAATACGGGGGGATCTCCATTACCCTCCTGTGATTGACAACGGGGATATCATTACCTGTTTCCCTAACCTGATCCCCGGAGAGATATCTCGTTTCCGTAACTCGCTGAATGCGAAAATTAATGCAGATCAACACCGTAAAAAACAACAAGGCAAACGCACCTACGCAACGTCGGTTTGTATTATCTGGGCGAAAGAATATACGCAGTCCTTTAAATGTCATTATCACGTCTGCCTTTTTTTAACAAAGACGCCTATTACCATCTGGGAAACTATGAGCGCTCTGACACCCTGAGAGGGTTAATTACCGGAGCCTGGTACAGTGCCTTAGGGTTGGAACTGGAAGATCACCAGGGATTAGTTCATTTCCCTGCTAATGGACGTTACATCCTGGATATTAACGATCCTAATTTCCCAGAGCAGTACCAGCGCTTATTGGTACGTCTGGATTATTTGACGAAGCTCGACACTAAAGCATCAGGCCAGCGTAACTTTGGCTACAGCGGTTTTTGACCTATTGTAACTATAAGGTGATTTATTATGTATACAGAATCAAACATTAAGCTTTCCTGTAACGCCCTCTGGCAAAAGTGTGTCCTTGCAACTCTGTATCGGGCTGCTGCTACACATCCTAAAATTAAATTATTACAGTTTAAATTAATACCTTGCCCTGGTATGAATAAGGCAATTCCTTCTCTGATTGCTGATTTTACTGGTGAGCTGCATAGACTAATTTCTGAACATTTGCAGTGTAAGCGACGTAAAGATAAATCAGTCGAGCCCACCCCTTTATATTACCTCTGGAGTAGGGAAGCTGTGGCTAACGATGCCACTCCTTATCTTATGGTGCTGCTACTTAATAACGATGTCTGGTGTAAGTGAACCGCCCCGGG
>NZ_JBQZXC010000124.1:0-10285 GCF_053555815.1 Shigella sp. SIG6
TGACCGCGCATTTTTTCAGCAAAAGCCCCGTTAATGTGCCATAAAACAAGCAATTTGCCGTTTTTGCAACCGTAATCACACTTCCTGGTGGCATACTAAGGAGGAATAAAAAGAAAAAGGAAGATAAGTAATGCCTTTAAGCGCACAACAGTTAGCTGCACAGAAAAACCTTTCGTATGTTCTGGCTGAGAAGCTGGCGCAACGGATCTTAAAAGGTGAACATGAACCCGGCACCATTTTGCCCGGTGAGATTGAGCTGGGCGAGCAATTTGGAGTGAGTCGTACAGCGGTACGCGAAGCGGTCAAAACGTTAACGGCAAAAGGGATGGTTTTACCGCGACCGCGAATTGGTACTCGGGTCATGCCACAATCGAACTGGAATTTTCTTGATCAGGAATTGCTTACTTGGTGGATGACAGAAGAGAACTTTCATCAGGTCATCGATCACTTTCTGGTTATGCGTATCTGTCTGGAGCCGCAAGCCTGCCTACTGGCAGCAACGGTTGGCACCGCGGAACAGAAGGCGCATCTCAATACGTTAATGGCCGAAATGGCGGCATTAAAAGAGAACTTTCGCCGTGAACGCTGGATCGAAGTCGATATGGCCTGGCATGAGCATATCTATGAAATGAGCGCCAATCCGTTTTTGACCTCATTCGCCTCGCTATTCCATTCGGTTTATCACACTTACTTCACGTCAATTACCAGCGACACAGTGATAAAGCTGGATCTGCACCAGGCGATTGTCGATGCGATTATCCAAAGCGATGGCGACGCGGCATTTAAAGCTTGTCAGGCGCTGCTACGCTCACCTGATAAGTGATAACCCGATAACAGGACATTGAATGAGCGATAAAAAGAAGCGTAGTATGTCGGGTTTGCCGTGGATCGCGGCGATGGCCTTCTTCATGCAGGCACTTGATGCCACTATTCTGAATACCGCCTTACCCGCAATCGCTCATAGCCTTAATCGTTCTCCTCTCGCGATGCAATCAGCCATCATCAGTTATACGCTGACGGTGGCGATGCTTATTCCGGTAAGCGGATGGCTAGCCGATCGCTTCGGTACGCGTCGCATTTTTACCCTTGCCGTGAGTCTGTTCACGTTGGGTTCTCTGGCCTGCGCACTTTCTAATTCGCTACCACAGCTGGTTGTCTTCCGGGTTATTCAAGGGATAGGCGGCGCAATGATGATGCCTGTTGCTCGGCTGGCCTTACTGCGTGCTTATCCTCGTAATGAACTTCTTCCGGTATTGAATTTTGTCGCCATGCCGGGTCTGGTGGGGCCAATTTTAGGCCCCGTTCTTGGCGGCGTGCTGGTCACCTGGGCAACCTGGCACTGGATATTTTTAATTAATATCCCCATAGGTATTGCGGGCCTTCTTTACGCGCGCAAACATATGCCCAATTTCACCACCGCACGACGCAGATTCGATATCACTGGCTTTTTGCTGTTTGGCCTCAGCCTTGTTCTCTTTTCAAGCGGAATAGAGCTATTCGGGGAAAAGATTGTCGCCAGCTGGATTGCCTTGACGGTAATTGTCACCAGCATCGGGTTACTGCTTCTCTATATTCTCCATGCGCGACGTACGCCAAACCCATTAATTTCATTAGATTTATTTAAAACCCGCACTTTCTCGATCGGTATCGTAGGCAATATTGCAACCCGTCTGGGGACCGGCTGTGTACCGTTCCTTATGCCATTGATGTTACAGGTAGGATTTGGTTATCAGGCGTTTATTGCCGGCTGTATGATGGCACCGACAGCGTTAGGTTCCATTATTGCAAAATCGATGGTTACCCAAGTCTTACGTCGTCTGGGCTATCGCCATACATTAGTGGGGATCACGGTGATTATTGGGCTAATGATCGCTCAGTTCTCTTTGCAATCACCGGCAATGGCGATATGGATGCTGATCTTGCCGTTGTTTATATTAGGGATGGCTATGTCGACGCAGTTTACCGCGATGAATACCATCACACTTGCCGATCTGACCGATGACAACGCCAGCAGCGGTAACAGTGTTCTGGCGGTCACGCAGCAACTGTCGATTAGTTTAGGCGTTGCTGTAAGTGCGGCCGTCCTTCGCATTTATGAAGGGATGGAAGGCACAACGACTGTCGAACAATTCCACTATACGTTTATCACGATGGGCATTATTACTGTTGCTTCAGCAGCAATGTTCATGCTTCTGAAAACAACCGATGGTAATAATTTGATCAAAAGACAGCGTAAATCTATGCCGAACCGCGTTCCATCAGAATCGGAGTAAGTTGTAATCGTTGTTGCTGAAGGGGCGGCTGGGTTATCCGATGGATGAGTACATCAATCGCCAGCTCCCCCAGTTCATCTTTCGGTTGGTGGATAGTGGTTAATGGTGGCGTCATAAAGCTTGCCAGTTCGATATCGTCATAGCCAATCACCGCGATATCCTGCGGAACCTGTAACTCTGCCTGATATAACGCCTGGTAAACGCCAACAGCCATAGCGTCATTTCCGGTAAAGACGGCCTGAGGACGCAGCGGATGTGATAACAGTTGGCGCATGGCGTCAAACCCGCCGTTAAATTCAAAATCACCAGTGACTTCATAGCCATCAGGAATGTTGAGACCCGCACGTTTCATCGCCGCCCGATAACCTTCCAACCGCAGGCGCGCCGGAGTTTTATCCAGCGGACCGGTAATACAGGCGATACGGGTATGACCTTTATCGATCAGATATTGCGTTGCTAAGTCTCCGCCCAGCAACGAGTTATCCTGAATAAGATCGCTGTCGCCATCGAACGGAGCCCAGTCCATCATCACGGTAGGCACTGTCGGATAACGTTGCATGATTTCACGCGAAGGCTGATGCGTTTCGGTACACAGTAACAGTAAGCCATCAACGCGTTTTTGCATCAGCGTTTCCAGATTGCGATTCATCCGCTGTTCATCGCCTTCGGTATTGCAAAGGACGAGACTATAACCGCGTTCGAAGCAGCTGCGTTCAACGCCACGCACCAGTTCTGAATAGAAAGGATTGGTACTGGCAGTGATCAACATGCCAATGGTATGTGTTTGATTGAGTTTGAGGCTACGCGCCAGAGCTGATGGCGCGTAATTGAGTTCTTTAATCGCCGCTTCAACTTTGGCGGTAATCGCTTCACTGACGAAGCGATCTTTATTGATAACGTGAGAAACTGTTGAGGTAGAAACGCCCGCCAAACGGGCAACATCTTTCATTGTAGCCAAGCGTCACCTCTGCCTGTCTAAAAATGCGTCGATCTCTTCACGCCACGGTACGGAAGGTTGTGCGCCTTTACGTGTTACGGCAATCGCAGCGGCAGCATGGGCAAACCGAATCGCCTCTGGCAATGGTTTTTCTTCCAGCAACGCCGTGATTAACGCGCCGTTAAAGGTATCTCCGGCAGCAATGGTATCGACAGCCTGCACCCGGAATCCAGGAACGCGCTGACCTTCACCATTCACGCTAGCCCATACACCACGACTTCCTAAAGTAATCAGTACAGTACGGATACCCTTTTCATGCAGTACCTGCGCCGCCTTCGCTGCATCTTCATCATTTTCAACACGAATACCGGTGAGCTTTTCTGCTTCCGTTTCGTTTGGCGTAATAATGTCCACCAGCGCCAGCAGTTCGTCAGGAAGTTCGCGAGCCGGAGCCGGGTTAAGCGCAACGATAGTCTTATTTTGATGGGCGATTTTCGCCGCTGCCATCACACTTTCGAGTGGTGATTCCAGCTGCATTAATAACGCTGACGCGTTGGCAATACGCTCACGTTGCGCTTCCACCAGCGATGGGGAAAGAGCAGCATTAGCGCCGGCATGAATACCGATGACATTCTCACCTTCGCCATTAACAAAAATCAGCGCCACACCTGTTGATTCGCCTTTGATCACGCTGACCGGAGTAATATCGATGTTATCAGTGGCGAGCTGCTGGCGAACGCTCTCGCCAATGCTGTCATCGCCAGTACAGGCAATAAACGCGATATTCGCACCGCTACGCCCAGCAGCCACAGCCTGATTCGCGCCTTTGCCGCCAAATGCAACCTGATAGTGGTTACCGGTTACGGTTTCGCCTGGAGTAGGAAAAGATTGAAGATTAAGAATGTGGTCAGCATTAATGCTGCCAAGAACAACGAGGCTGCCTGCGTTTTGCATATTCGGGATGTCCATAAAATGCGCCACCGTGTTAGGGTGGCGCGTGCCCTGCTTTTCTTTATATTATATTACACGTTCATCTGTCGATGACGTATTTATGTCACCATCAGGTCATACAACCTGATTAAAACTACTGCTTAACAACCAGTTTCAGATCAACCGGATACTTAGCCTGAACTTTCTCGCCTTTCAGCACTTTATCTGCGGTTTCAACGCCTTTCGCGCCAATCTGATCGGGTAGCTGAGCGATAGTCGCTGCTAGTTTGCCATCATTCACCGCTTTTTCGCCATCCGGTGTACCGTCAAATCCGACGACCATCACATCCGATTTACCGGCAGTTTGCAGTGCGCGCAGCGCGCCCAGCGCCATTTCATCATTCTGCACGAATACAGCCTGAACATCCGGATGAGCGGTCAACAGGTTCTGCATTACGTTCAAACCTTTGGTGCGATCAAAATCTGCTGGCTGGCTGGCAAGAACATTAAACTTGTGAGCAGCAACGGCCTGCTGGAAGCCTTCGCCACGTTCACGGGCTGCGGATGTACCGGCAATACCTTGCAGCTCGATAACTTTGGCACCTTCACCCGCTTTCTTCGCGATGTAATCACCGGCGATTTTGCCGCCCAGTACGTTATCAGATGCAATGTGGCTCACCACTTCACCTTTCGTTGCCTGGCGGTCAAGAGTGATAACCGGAATGTTCGCCTGGTTAGCCATCTTCACAGCATTACCCACTGCGTCGGAGTCGGTCGGGTTAATCAGCAGAATTTTGGTGCCGCGAACGGTTAAGTCCTGCACATTCGCCAGCTCTTTCGCCGGGTTGTTCTGGGAGTCCAGCACCACCAGGTTATAGCCAAGTTTATCCGCCTCTTTCTGCGCGCCATCTTTCAGCGATACAAAGAACGGGTTGTTAAGCGTGGAGACCACCAGCGCGATGGTGTCTTTTGCCATCGCATTCGCACTGACGGTGGCGCTTAGCGCAACAGCGGAAACCAGGGTAGCCAGTTTTTTCATGTTCATATTCAAGATGTCCTGTAGTCGTTATTACTGCTTTTTGTTGTCTACCAGCACCGCCAGCAAAATCACCACCGCTTTGACGATCATCTGGTAATAGGAGGAAACACCTAACAAATTCAATCCATTATTAAGGAAGCCAAGAATTAATGCGCCGATCAACGTCCCAACAATGCGACCTTTTCCGCCCGCCAGACTCGTACCGCCCAGAACCACCGCAGCAATAGCATCCAGCTCATAGCCAGTCCCCGCCGTGGGTTGTGCAGAGGAGAGACGCGCCACTTCAATGATCCCGGCCAGCGATGCCAGCAGACCACAAAGAGAATAGACGATGATTTTGATTTTATTGACGTTGATACCAGAAAGACGCGTTGCCGCTTCGTTGCCGCCCAGCGCGTAGATGTAACGCCCCAGACGCGTGTGATGCAGCATGTACCAGGCCGCGAGGAAGACAATCCCCATGATCCAGACTGGCGTCGGTACGCCCAGCGGACGACCAATACCAAACCAGCCAAACAGATCGGCGTTCTCAGTAAAGCCGGTATTCACTGGGCTACCGTTGGTATAAACCATGGTCACGCCGCGCAGTAAAAGCATCATAACCAGCGTAGCGATAAACGCCTGGACGCGACCTTTCGCTACAATCACCCCGGTTACCGCACCAATTGCGGCACCTAACGTGAGAGCAGCAGCGACAGCCACCAGCGCATTGACTTCAATGCCGACGATAGATGCAGCAACTGCACCGGTTAGCGCCAACAGAGAACCTACCGACAAGTCTATGCCCGACGTCAGGATCACCAGCGTCATCCCGACCGCCATAATGGCGTTCACCGAAGTTTGCTGGAGAATATTGAATAAGTTATTGATGGTGAAAAAGTTCGGGCTTAACGTCGAGACAATCGCGATCAGCACCAGCAGAGCGATAAGCGATTTCTGCTCCATCAGCCACGCTTTCGTGAAATAACGGCGACCAGAGACAGTCTGGGTTGTCATTTTTTTACTCCTGATTCACGCGATTAAGCTTGCCCACAGCGGCAGCCATTAACACTTCCTGGGTGGCCTGCTCACGAGTAAATTCCCCGCTGAGATGCCCTTCATGCATGACGATGATGCGATCGCTCATGCCTAATACTTCTGGCATCTCCGATGACACCAGAATGATACTCAAGCCATCGGCTTTGAACTGGTTAATCAGTTGATAGATCTCTTTTTTCGCGCCGACATCTACGCCACGGGTAGGCTCATCAAGGATCAATACTTTGGGGCGTGTCATCAGACCGCGGGCAATCGCCACTTTTTGCTGATTGCCACCGGAAAGCAGACCAATTGCCTGTTCCATCGACGGCGTTTTCACATTAAACAGACGAATGAAATCACTCACAGCCTGCTGTTCATCGGCATGCTTCAAACTGCCGCCAGCGCGGCTGAAGTAGCGCAGCGCTGTCAGCGACATGTTCTCTTTTACTGACATGCCCAGCACTAAACCGTCACGTTTACGGTCTTCGGAGATATACACAATGCCGTTTGCCAGGCCATCCTGCGGTGAACGGGTAACGACTTCATGCCCATCCAGGGTGACGTAACCGCTGGTGCGCGGCAGTGCGCCGTAGAGCACTTTCATCAGTTCGGTACGACCTGCGCCCATCAAACCAGAGACGCCAAGAATTTCGCCTTTGCGTAAAGTAAAAGAGACATCGTTAACGCCAGGTCCGCAGAGATTATCGACTTTCAGGCGGATATCTCCTGGCGCTTTGTCCAGGTGTGGATATTGATCTTCCAGCTTGCGGCCCACCATCATCTCAATCAGCGAATCTTCGGTCAGTGATGCCACTTCGCGCTCAGCAATAAATTGCCCATCACGAAAAACGGTAACGTCATCGCAAATCTCGAAGATTTCTTTCATGCGGTGGGAGATATAGACAATACCGCGGCCTTGCGATTTCAGCTCGCGGATGACGCGGAACAGGGATTCGGTTTCGGTATCGGTCAGCGCATCGGTCGGTTCATCCATAATGATGACTTTCGACTCAAAGCTCAGCACTTTGGCGATTTCAACCATTTGCTGGTCACCGATGGAAAGATCGCCCACTAACTTGTCGCTTTTAAAGCGCAGGTTAAGTTTAGCCAGCAATTTATCCGCTTCGACATACATGGTTTTCCAGTCAATTTTGCCAAAGCGATTAACAAACTCACGACCGAGGAAAATGTTTTCGGCAATGGTCAACTGCGGGATCAGGTTCAGTTCCTGATGGATAATCCCAATCCCGGCTTCCTGGGAAGATTTCGGCCCGGTAAATGTCGTTTCTTTCCCCAGCCATAAAAGCGTGCCGGCATCGCGAGTATAGATACCAGTAAGCACTTTCATCATGGTGGATTTACCCGCGCCGTTTTCGCCCACCAGCGCCATCACACGGCCCGGATAGACATTTAACGCTGCGCCCGAGAGGGCTTTTACGCCCGGGAAGGCTTTATCGATGCCTTTAAGCTGAAGTAATGCTTCCATGACGGCCTCAGAACGTCACGCCAGCACAGAGAATGATATTCGCATACGGAGAACATTCTCCGCTGCGAATTACCGCCTGACTTTCTGCGGTTTGTTGTTTGAATTGTTCATGCGTGGTGTAACGAATTTCAATGGTATTTCCCTGGTGTTTTTGCAGCTGCTCAAGGTGAGTGAGCAACGTTTCGTGGAGTTGCGGATTATGTTGTTTGATCTCTTCCGCGATAATGGCAGCCTCGACCTGCATTTCATTTGTGACGACGCCCAGCACCTGCATAAAAGAAGGTACACCTTGGGTTAATGCCATATCGATACGCGTTGTACTTTTGGGGATGGGTAAACCAGCATCACACACCACCAGCGTATCGGTATGTCCCAGACGGGAGATCACCGATGAAATATCAGAATTAAGAACGGTGCCTTTTTTCTCCATCAGCGAAACGTTTCGCTGATCCGCAGCTTAATCCTGACTGAGTTGGGAAAACCATCGTGACGTTACGGAAATGTGATCAACCTCGAAACGTTTTACATGGTGATTAACCATGAAAACAAAAACGCCCCCTTATGAAGAAAGGAGGCGTCTGGCGTTAGATTTCGACCTGAGTACCCAGTTCGATAACCCTGTTTGGCGGGATTTCAAATTGATCTGGTGCACGCAGCGCATTACGTTGCAGCAGCAAGTACAGCTTGCCGCGCAGACGCAAATACCACGGGCGTTTGCCGAGGATCAACGACTCATGCGACATAAAGAAGGAGGTTTCCATCATCCGGCAACTTAATCCTTCCAGACCGCAGCGGTGGAAAACTTCTTCCACGTTTGGCGTTTCTCGCCAACCATAACTTGCCACCACGCGCCAGAAAGTGGGCGACAGTTGTTCAATCTGTACCCGACGGACGTTATGGACATATGGCGCGTCTTCGGTGCGCAGAGTTAACAGAATCACCCGCTCATGCAATACCTTGTTATGTTTAAGGTTATGCATCAGCGCAAAGGGAATGACGTTGATTGCACGCGACATATACACCGCGGTCCCGGGCACGCGAACAGGCGGTGATTTCTCCAGCGAAGCAATCATCGCTTCCAGAGAGTTACCATGTTCATGCATCCGCCGCAGCAAGCGGAAACGCTCGCTCTTCCAGGTGGTCATCACGATAAACATCACAGTACCGAGGCTCAATGGCAACCAGCCGCCGGAGAGCAGTTTATCGAGGTTAGCGGTGAACAATGGAATATCGACACAAAGGAAAGCAATCAGGATCAGCGCAACAAAATACTTATTCCAGTGCCAGTTCTGACGTGCCACGGTAGTCGAGAGAATAGACGTCAGTACCATGGTTCCGGTCACCGCAATCCCGTACGCCGCCGCCAGGTTGCTGGAGTGCTCAAAGCTGACAATCACAATCACGACCGCGACATAGAGCATCCAGTTCACAAACGGAATATAGATTTGCCCTGACTCCATTTCGGAGGTGTGAATAATGCGCATCGGCGACAAATATCCCAGACGTACCGCCTGACGCGTCAATGAGAAGACGCCAGAGATAACCGCCTGCGAGGCAATTACCGTCGCCAGTGCGGCGATGATCAGCAGTGGGATCAGCGCCCAGTCCGGTGCCAACAGGAAGAACGGGTTCTTAATCGCTTCCGGGTTCTTTAACAACAACGCTCCCTGACCGAAGTAATTAAGGGTCAAGGAAGGTAATACGACGGTGAACCAGGCCAGGCGAATAGGGAACTTACCAAAGTGCCCCATATCAGCATACAGCGCCTCGCCCCCCGTAATCGACAGCACCACTGCCCCTAATGCAATAAAAGAAACCGTTTTGTATTCAAGGAAGAAATGCACCGCCCACATCGGATTCAGCGCATGCAGCACTTCCGGGTTAGCAATAATGCTACGTAACCCCAGTCCTGCCAGAATCAAAAACCAGGTCAGCATGATCGGCGCAAACAGCTTACCGACCATAGCCGTGCCATGCTTTTGAATCATAAATAATAAAGTGAGAACGATAATTGAGAGGGGAACTATCCAGGTATCCAGCTGCGGGGCGACGATTTCCAGACCTTCAATGGCTGACATCACCGAAATAGCGGGTGTTATGACGACTTCACCATAGAAAAAGCTGCCGCCGATTAGCCCCATAATCACCAGCATTGATGTGGTTCGCGCCGACGTATTACGCCCGGCAAGCGACATCAACGTCAGGATCCCCCCCTCACCGGCGTTATCTGCCCGCATCACGAAGGTGAGATATTTAATGGAAACCACAAAGATTAGCAGCCAGAAGATCAGCGATAAAAAGCCAAACACGGCATCGCGTTCAACGCCAAAACCAAACTGGCCGGACAAACATTCACGAAGTGTATATAACGGGCTGGTACCAATATCGCCGTAGACAACTCCAATCACCGCGAGGGTAATCGCGGGCAATGATTGCTTATTATCAGTGCTCATAGACTAGTCTTTCGTTGAAATATGAAATGTGTGCTTAGTCCCTTGGCCCACAAAAAAGCGCACAGTATGCACGATTAACGGCAAAATCGTACTCCTAAATGCGGCCACATTAACCTGGCTCAAAGAAAAAGCCCCCCCCCCTTTGAG
>NZ_JBQZXC010000125.1:0-10125 GCF_053555815.1 Shigella sp. SIG6
CGGAATATCTTGTTAAGGCTGTATATTATACTGGCTGTAAACAACATGGCCACCAAGGACCATGTTGTTTACAGCATACCCTTGTTGCAAAAGCATCCCCGTCAGAACAGCACTGAGTAGTTCAGACCAAAGGTTCGGCCCCGGCCTTTGTAGTCGTACAGTGAAGCAGGGCCGTAACCCGGGCTGTAGTACAGAGGTGCACGCTGTCCCCAGACAGTGGTATAGTCACGGTCGAAGAGGTTCTCAACGCTGAAGCTGAGTGTTCCCACCGGAAGCTGCCAACTACTGATAAAATCGACGGTAGTGTAACCATTAATATCGTTACCCTCTGCATCGCTTACGTCGAAAGAAGTGGTGCTCTGTACACGCAGACTCCACGGTTCCGGCGCCCAGTTAATGTAAGCTGTCGCTTTCGATGGACTTGATTCCTTCACGTCATATTTTTGCCATTGACCGTTCACTTTCGACTCGGTTTTCAGCACATTGAAGTTCACACCGGTACTCCAGTCAGTATCCGGGATCAGGTAGTCCACCGCACCTTCCACGCCGTAAATACGGCGCCTGTCGTCCTTCACACTGATGGTCAGATCTTTATTCCTTTCCACGCTCTTATTGGAAAGCGAGTAATATGCCGCGATTTGAGTCCGCAGGTTGTCACCGATAAAGCGCCAGCCCAGTTCATAAGAATCGACTTTCACGCCTTCCAGCTTACTGTCGCTGACGTTCACGCTCTTTGTCAGGGGAAGATGGCCGTTCACTGCTGCACCATAGATGCCGCGACCATAATATTTCCCCGGATCCGGCAATGCCACCCCCTGGGAAAAATTGAACCATGCCTGCTGACGTTCGGTGATGTGCATCAGCAGACCAGCATTGAACAGAAAGTTATCGTAATCTACCGAACCACCAGGAATGGCGTCGGCAGATATCGCCTTCCCGGCAGCAATCTTCTGTTGCTGCGTGTAGTCGATGAAATCATCTACCCTGTTCTCAGTATACTGATAGCGTACGCCACCGCTAACGGTAAAAATATCATTAATGTCATAGCTGGATTGCAGGAAGGCCGCCAGATTGGTGATGTCATATGACGGATAGCGCCCGGTGGTGTAAATCTTATGGTTGTTCAGCCCTCCGGAAGCACTTGCCTGAGCCAGATCGAAGAACATCTGGTTGGAGGTAAAGCGCTCATGCTCAGCATCCAGCCCCCAGGTGATTTGCCAGCCGTCCATCAGTTGGCTGTTCAGAGTCAGTTTCATGCCGTACTGGTCGGTATCCTGCTGTGACGAGGAGAAAGCCGTCGCCTGTTTATTCGCATTTACCGTCGGGAACGGGTAGTACCGCAACGACTCATCGCGGTAGTAAACCTGACCGACCAGTTCCTGTCCCAGGAAATCACTGTCAGAGTACTGCAGGCTGATCAAATGCCGCTCAGTGCCGGGAATGCGGTCAGAATTCAGCCCCTTACTGACGTATGGTGTGCTGCTCCCGCTGATGGCGGAAAAGCCTTTCCCGAGATTAAGCCCGTAATTGTCGTCTCCCTGACTTTTATAGTACTGCGTTATCAGTTGAAGCTGCCGGGATTCATCGATGTTCAGCGTACCGGTTCCCATGATGTCCAGCCGATTGGAGTGCTGCAGGCCGGTCTGGGTGTTATCAAGCAGGGTGGTATCGCCGTTACCGTCAAACCAGCCGCCAAATTTCTGATATGCCACGGAAAGACGTCCGGAGATATGGTCATTTCCGCCGGAGACAGCACCGGCAATGCGCTCATCGTGATCTTTACTGCTGTTAAAGCCACTTTTTGTGCCAGCCTCAAACTCCATCATGGTTTCCGGCTGACCTTTTTTGGTCACGATGTTGATCAACCCTCCGGTACTCCCGCCACCGTACAGGGCCGTCGCGCCGGAGATCACTTCAATATGGTCGATATTAAAAGGATCGACAGAGTCCAGTTGTCGGCTGTCGGAACGTGAAGAGTTGAGGCGCACACCGTCAATCAGGACAACCAGCGGGCGGCCACGCATGTTCATACCGTAGTTGGTTCGACTCTGGCTGCTGACATCAAGGCCGGGGATTAACTGAGCCAGTGCGTCTTTCAGCTCTTTACCGCCCTGAATCTGCTGCTCCAGTTCGGCATTTTCGATAACCCAGGTGGTTTGCGCCATCTCCGCTACAGTTCGATTGCTGCGGCTGGCAGACACTATGATCTCATTATCATCGTTTTGCTGGGCGACAGCTGGTGACAGCACGACAAGAAGCAGCGGACCAAGAGCCCGGGGCATATACTTTTTGCGTATCATCGTTATTCCTGAATATTTGCTGTATAGTGAGCTAAAGAAGCAGCCTCCGGCTGCGGTTTTTTCCGGCTGCCGCTGCGCCACTGAATCAGTGCGGGCGGCATACTGAGATCGAATAAATCACGCCCCAGTACGCGATTAAGAATACGTGCAGATCGCCAGGCCATCAGGCTGAGCTGGGGTTCGGCGATGCCATGAGTTTGCATGCTGGCGTTGACCGCAAAGATGTTATTTTCTTTCGGGCCACTCCATTCCAGAGTGAAGTCATCACGCACTTTAAAGGTGTTCTTATCGTGCATGGTGATCAAGGGCATCAGTGAGGGAAGTATTTGTGGCAATGCAGAACGGTAACCTGTGGCGAAAATCACCACATCACTTTCCAGGCTCTCTCTGCCCTGATCCAGATGATGTTCCATCAATAACCTCCAGCCCGGACCACTACTTTCCAGAGTTGTTACCGAGCGACTGGGTAGCAGACGGATATTTCTTGGTTTTCTCAGAACTTCAAAACGGTGGTACAACTCACGATAAATGGTCAGTAAAGAATCGGCAGTGATGCCATCCGATGTCATTTTCTGCTCATCCAGTAACTGATGGCGAATATCTTCCTTCAGTCCGGAGAAGCCTGAAATATATTCAGGTGTAAAATACTCATCAGCAAAAGCAGCCTCATCCAGTGCGTTAAAATTATTACGCCGTGAGACCCAGTTTATTTCCGCCGCTTCTCCCCATTCCCCGCGTAATGCATTAAGGAACAGGTCTGCACCACTCTGTCCTCCACCAACCACGGTTATCCGTTTTCCACTCAGGTCCGGCCGACGAAGATTCATTTCACTGGCATGGAAACAGGATTGTGTCACATGCTTCACACAGGGTGGTAAATAAGGTTGTTTTCCTGTACCAAGGCAGATATTGTGGGCAAAATATTCTCCCCGACTGGTCTGAACCAGAAACAATCGACTTTTTTTGTCGAAATCAATATTTTCAACGGTATGACTGAAATACAGGTTATTCATATCTTCAGCAGCCCAGCGGAGATAGTCAGAAAACTCTTCACGGGATACTGTACGTAGCCTGCTTGTAAGGAAGCGATAGAACTTTTTGTGCTTCACCAGATAGTTAACAAAGCTGTAGGGATTTGTAGGTGCAACTGCACTGACCAGATCTTTCAGAAAGACGGTCTGCATATGACAATCCGGTACCAGCATACCCGGATGCCAGGAAAAATGAGGATGTTCGTCAAAGAAGAGACAGTTCAGTTCTTCGATCTGATGTGACAATGCAGCAATGCTGAGATTAAATGGCCCTGTCCCGACACCAATAAAATCGACACTTTTTTTCATGATTCATATTCCTGAGTTACCAGCCACAGCGGATTTTGCAGATTCTCAAGGTAATTCGGCAGCATGCGACTGCCGCCATCCAGGTCCGGCCAGGTCAGTTTTACCGGGTTCAGCACCACGCGAATGATTTGTGGCCTGAAGAGTGAGAAAAGCGCAAAACGCTCTGCCATTTGTGGATGTTTGTTCATGTAATCACTCAACACTGCTGCCAGCAGTTGATAAAATCGCCTTTCAGGTACGCCAAGACGAACCATCAGTGGCGAAATAAAACGCAGTACTGTCACGAAGTGACCCGTCTGCAAATCATGGATTAAGTAGTCCGCACTCAGACGGGATGTGACATCACGCACCTCCTGAGGCAAAGAGTCCATTTCGGGAAACGCTTCTTTCACCAGCCGCATATCGCCCTGGAAGTCTTTCAGCAGAACACGCTGTGGTACCCCCTCTTTCATGGCGAGCGTTATATTTTGTCCGTGTGCAATAAGCGCGACACCGTAGCGGCAAAGCAGGTGATACAGCGGAACCACAACCACCCGGAACAATTGCGTAAGCCAGGTTTCAGCGTCCAGTCCGGAGCGGTCGATATATGCGCCTGCCAGCGGCTGATTGTTTTCGTCGCACTCCATCAGTGTTGCCATCAGAACAGGACTTTCATCCGGTTTCAGCCAGCGGCACGGATTCTCCCGCCAGATAACACCAAGCATTTCCTGGTAGCGATAGGGAGCCCGGGCAAGCGCGGCATAGCCTTCATGGGACACATAGCCTGCAGCCGGTTCACCAAGGATCACTGCGCCGCTTTGCACCAGGGTGGCGTCGGTCGCAAAAACCTGTTGCAGCCAGCGTGAAGCCAGTGGTCCGGCAGCGATATATCTGCCAGGGATCCCCCGGTAGCATGAGGTATTGTAGATGGTCAGCGGCAGCTTGATATCCAGCCCTCCCCGGCGGCTGGCGTTGGTCAGGGTACGCAGCGACTGCTGGGCGAGCCACTGGTCGCCAAACTCGCCGAGAGACACCATCCTGCCTTCGGCAAAATCAGCGATGAAGTCTGTGGCGATTTTTTGCTGCCACTGCCACGGATGTACCGGCAGCGGCAGCCAGTTGTGATCCAGCCCGTTTTCCTGCCAGACCTGACTGAAGCGTGTAAACTCCTGCGGATCCATTGCGGCAGTCAACAACTGCTGAATATCCAGATCGTTATCGCAGCGCCAGATCATATGTTCACGTTTTACCGCCAGCCAGTGCAGTCTGAAGGTGTTGGTATACTCTGGCGCATATCGTTCCAGCGCCTCTTTGCCCCAGCCACGGCGACCTTTATTAAAAACGAATTTAGGATGACCGCTCAGCAGGCATTGCAGACGATCGGCATCAAGATTAATCAGGTCACTGGCACTCAGTCCGCGACGGGCCTTCAGTAGTTGCAGGTCGCCCAGTAGCGTGGCATACAAATCCTGCATATGCTCTGCAACAGTGGCATCACTCATTGACAGCACCGGCTTTAGCTGCATCAGCAGCGTCTGCGCCAGTACTGGTTCGTCCGTGCAGCGCAACGTTTGGGCATCAATCCACAGCCAGCCCCAGATACCACGTTCAGCGATGAAGCGCCATTGTGCTCCCGGCAGGTTAATGCAGTAGTGGTCATCGCCCTGAGATTCCGCGTGGAAAACCTGCTCATACTCCATCTCAGACAACATTTTTGCCACCAGCCGACGGTTAACAAAATCCCAGTCCTTGTGATTCATTACAGACCGACCTCCGTGAAGAAGTGATGACGATCCGCCATCACCATGCGCGAGCGCTTATGTGGGAAGTCGAACTCTTTAATTGTCCGGTATCCCGCAGGCTCAAGATGGCGGAACAGGCGCTGGTTATCGGTGCGTGGCTCCAGTACTGTGCGCTGCGTACGGGGCTCATCCAGCAGCAGGTAATGTGTCAGCCCGCGCAGCCAGCTTTGCACATAGTGGGCCCCGCGCCATTGCTGTTCACCAACCAGCAGATGCAGGCCACGGTCAAAGGGCTGCCACGAATAGTGACGACCAATGCGGTCTTCCGCCGCCCAGTAGATTTCGAAATAGCTGAATGGCCGATCGTCGAAGCACCCAATCAGCGGGAATGCATGTTTACCGGTGAGCTGGCGCTCCAGATAGGCGGTCTGTACCTCCAGTGAGCCACTTTGCTCCCAGAAATACTCAACGCGCGGATCATTCATCCAGCGGGTGAAACGTTCTGCATCAGAAACGGGATCGGCAATGCGGAAACTCAGCATCCTGCGAATACGTGGATCGTAACGGCGGTAAACCTCACCCTGTGGACGGGGTGGGCGCTGCGGGAAATAAATCTCACGCTCTGCATCAAAAACCATTTCACCGGAGGCCCGGTTTGCCGGTGAACTCAACCATAACGGTAACTGCCAGAAGGTAGTACGATGGATAATGTCGCTTTTTACCTGCCCAAAAAGCGTCAGCGCCTGTGGCTCCTCACGCCATTCGGCCCAGGGGAGAGCCACTGCTGACAGTTGTGGTGCGGCGATAAATATCTGATCCAGCGCATCGCACAGCCACCCTGTCGGCAGCTCCCCGGGACAGTGCAACACCGCGCTATTGTCCAGTCCCCAGCCAAGATTCAGGGGCTTGTCGAGTTTTTCACAGCGCAGTCCATATCTGCTGTGAATAATGTTTGCCTCAGACATTCAGACCTCCTGAGCCTGCAGCGGGTTAGCGAAATCGAAATAGATCACCGAAGGGTCAACAATGGTGTTCTCGTTATGATCGTTCAGATAACAGAAAAAGTTACCTTTTACGTTCCAGTACGGACTTTCCAGCACGTAGTTGAGACAGGTTTTATGAGTCACCTGATCACGCACTTCAGCCAGCGATGCTCGTACACGAGCCATCAGATTCGATTCGCTGTCCAGCCCGGCAGCCCCCAGCGCAGCGGTCACAGCAAAAGTGGAGTTAACCAGCAGGTAATAAGGGAAATAGCGCAGCAACTGCTCATGGGTGAAAATATTTTCCGCCTGCGCCTCGCCAATAGAATCGAGCCAGTCTGTCGCGTGAGGCATAAAAGCGCTGCCCTGACAGTCACGGTAAATAAATCCGACCGGCAGATCCCCAAGCATCTGGACAAGAATATTTTGCTGATGCGCCAGCAGCACCAGGCCGTAATCCGCTTCAGCCGTAAACAGCGGCTTTAGCACTTGCTGACAGTATGCATCGACCCATGCATGGGCGGCCTGTTGCACAGTGATACCGAGGCGATCGCTCAGGCGTTTTACCGCCGAAACCAGCAGCGAATCACCGCCATCAGGTGCGGCCTGAGTCAGGGAGACCAGTACGTTAGTCTGGCTTTTCGGCTGATCCACCAGCAGATTTTCACGCAGGGCAAACAGACTTTCCTGCATGATGTTGCCGTTAAGATCGAGCAGCCCGGCCCAGCCATCCTCCTGCATTACCCGGAAAGTCGGGAAGCGGACCTGTAGCATCTGCCAGCCGTCGGTTTGAGCCAGGCGTGCCAGGCGCATCCCACGCTTCACTTCTTTCACGGACAGAGTACGGATGGAGTTGGTCAGCCGTACGCTCAGGGAGAACTTGATCATATCGCGGCTGGTGGCACAGTAGAGGGAACGGGAAGAGGTGGTCGGCAGCCACGACGTGCCGGCCTCACCTAAGTCTTTAATCAGCCCTTTAGCAACAAGTGCCTGGCACCACCCCTGCTGCAAAAGATATTCCCCCTGCCACGGGTGCAACGGGAACAGCCATTGGTTGTCACTTAATTCGTTGAGTAACTGAGGCGCATTCTCTGCGGCAAATCGCGTCAGCCGCTGTTGAAGGTTGAGATGCAAACTTTCACCGGCGATTTGCGTTTTATCCACCGAAAACCACCGCAGTGGGAAGTGGGGTGCCATATCAGGCAGGTAGCGTTCAGCCTCCCGCCGGTTAAACGGTTCATGAGACTTAGGCGCAGGGTGGAAAGCGTGTCCTGTCAGCAGCGCCTGCTCAGCCTCGCCAAAATTCAACGCTTTTTCACGCAGAGCGGCCCAGTCATGACGGGCATCAATTGCCTGTTGCGTATGGACATGGCTTTCCAGCACGCGCTGGTGGAAAGTTTCGCAGAGGGGAACGGGCAGAAACAGTTGATGGCGTAGCTTATCAATAATAAGCCGGGAGAGAGTGGTAAAGTCGACAGGATAACTGCCTGATGCCGTGACCAGACGTGCAGGAAATGCAAAGCGGTGATGCTGGGTTGGGGAGAAATAAGCCACTCTGAAATGGAGCGATTTCTGCTCATCCAGCGGGATGAGCAATTCGTCTGGCGGGTATTCTGTCAGTTTCCAGTCTGTGGTTTCACGAATCAGTGCATTCAGGAAGCACTGCGCAGCCACATCTGTGGCTGGTTTTTCAGAGGGCAGGGTCATAGTCAAACAGCTCCCACACAGTAAAATAATAACAATTATGTCAATAATGATTCTCATTATCAACAATAAATGTTATTGTCAGATAAATTAATTTTACAAATAAACACAATTAATACATGGAGTTGAAACATTATAATGTCACCAGGGATCGAAGATACGCCCCAAAAACCACTGTCCTGCTGGCCACTTGCGTTCAGTGCAGGGCTTCTCGGTATCGGACAGAACGGTCTGCTGGTTGTGCTCCCTGTTCTGGTCATACAGACAAATCTGAGTCTGTCTGTATGGGCTGCCCTGCTGATGCTTGGCTCAATGCTGTTTCTGCCATCGTCCCCGTGGTGGGGAAAGCAAATTTCCCGTACTGGCAGTAAACCTGTGGTGTTGTGGGCTCTGGGAGGATATGGCATAAGCTTTACCCTGCTAGGGCTGGGAAGCGTGCTGATGGCTACCAGCGCCATAACAACAGCGGTGGGACTGGGAATATTAATCATCGCCCGGATCGCCTACGGGCTGACCGTGTCGGCAATGGTGCCAGCCTGTCAGGTCTGGGCATTGCAGAGAGCTGGAGAAGGGAATCGCATGGCCGCTCTGGCAACCATCAGCTCCGGCCTGAGTTGCGGCAGGCTATTCGGGCCGCTGTGCGCGGCAGCAATGCTGGCCATTCATCCTCTGGCGCCACTGGGGCTGCTGATGGCAGCCCCAGTGCTGGCGCTGCTGATGCTGCTGCGGTTGCCCGGCACACCACCACAGCCCACACCGGAGTGCAAGAGCGTCAGTCTGAAGCGGGATTGTCTGCCTTATCTGCTTTGCGCAATATTACTGGCTGCGGCGGTGAGCATGATGCAGCTTGGACTTTCGCCTGCCCTTACTCGCCAGTTCGCTACGGATACCACCGCCATTAGCCAACAGGTGGCCTGGCTGTTGGGTCTGTCCGCAGTAGCTGCGCTTATCGCGCAGTTCGGGGTACTCCGTCCGCAGCGCCTGACTCCGGTGGCCCTGCTCCTGAGTGCCGGAGTGTTGATGAGTGGTGGTCTGGCTATCATGCTCTCCGAACAGCTATGGTTGTTTTACCCGGGCTGTGCAGTGCTGTCATTTGGAGCAGCTCTGGCAACACCCGCTTATCAACTTCTACTGAATGATAAGCTGGCTGATGGCGCAGGCGCGGGCTGGCTCGCTACCAGTCACACACTTGGCTATGGACTGTGCGCTTTGCTGGTGCCGCTGGTATCGAAAACAGGTGTCGCAATCGCGCTGATTATGGCAGCATTATTTGCAACTATATTATTTACCATTGTGTCTGTATTTATCTGGCATTACCGTACTATCAAATAAAGATATGATCATCACCTTACTGGAGTAAATCAGAGGATATGAGAGAGGACCTGCGTCTGATGAAAGCATGTCAGGCAGTGTTCTGGCTTGCTGCCCCCGCCCATCAGGTATAGTGAATTCAACCAGTTGCTGCGGTGTAATCTCCATGATTCTTTCGTGCAACAACCTATGATCCCGTTTACCATTAATATTCAGCGTTGCTCTGTTATTAAATTTCATTCTGACAAGCCAGTCAGCTTTTATTCCGGGAGTCTGCGCTGCGCGTTCAAACAGGTCATAAAAATCGCCTTCACGATCAGAAATTGACAATACATGGGTATCAGGGCATTGGCGAGCCAGTTCTGTTGCTTTATTATATCCTTCAACCCAACGCCAGGTTTCTTTTTCACTGACATGTTTTTTATGAAGTAAATCATTGCAGATTTCTTGTCGGGTATTTTTACTGGTTTTTAATTCATCCCTGAACCACTGATAGTCATCATAAACACCGAGGCAAACACCTGACTCACTGATGACGAGTTGAGGATGAAGAAATAAGTTTCTTTCATCTTTATGTTTTTTGGGACCAACTCCTTGTTTTTCTTTCTGACCAGAATAATTAAGTTCTGTTGTATCCTGTAAAACTAAAACTCTTTTAAACTGCTGAGCTCTTTCAGTGATATTTTCTTTGTGAGGAGCCATGATTTTATTAGCAGAGACTTTATCGTTTGAAAAACAACGATAAGCTGCCTTTGTTTCACTCCAG
>NZ_JBQZXC010000126.1:0-10008 GCF_053555815.1 Shigella sp. SIG6
AGATGGGCTGGGAAAAAAATATAAGCGATTATTTAAAAAATATGTGTAGTTATCTTGGTATTGAAGATGCCGATGTCACTTTCTTGTGTAATACAGTGGTATTCGATGGGGAAGAACTTCACGCGAGCTATTATCAGTCGTTATTATCTCAGGTACGGGATATGTTAGATGCACTATAAGATGTGTTAAAAACGCTGTAGCAGAATGAAGCGCGGAATAAAAAAGCGGCAACTCAATAAAGTTGCCGCTTTACGGGGAAATTAGAACATTACCTTATGACCGTACTGCTCAAGAATGCCTTTCACGCGTTCCATGGTCTCTTTCTTCGGTGGTTTAACACCATCGAGTTTGTATTCTTCACCCATCGCCACCCATTTGTGTTTGCCCAGTTCGTGGTAGGGGAGAAGTTCGATTTTCTCAACGTTACCCATATCACGGGTAAATTCACCGAGGCGATGCGCCGAATCGTCATCGTCAGACCAGCCTGGGACAACAACGTAGCGGCTCCACACCTTCACATTTTTGTTCGCCAGATATTTAGCGAACTCCAGCGTGCGGTGGTTGGAAACTCCAACCAGATTTTGGTGGATCTCGTCGTTCATCTGTTTGAGATCGAGCATTACCAGGTCGGTTACTTCCAGCAGTTCATCAATCACCGGATCGTAACGACGAACAAAACCGTTGGTATCCAGACAGGTATGAATGCCTTCTTTTTTACAGGCGCGGAACCAGTCACGAACAAACTCAGCTTGCAGGATTGCTTCACCGCCGGATGCGGTAACGCCGCCGCCGGAAGCGTTCATAAAGTGGCGATAGGTCACCACTTCCTTCATCAAATCTTCAACGGTAACTTCTTTACCGCCATGCGTGTCCCAGGTGTCGCGGTTATGACAATACAGGCAGCGCATCAGGCAGCCCTGGAAAAAGGTGATAAAGCGAATACCTGGGCCGTCTACGGTTCCACAGGATTCAAAGGAGTGAATGCGACCAATAACTGACATTGCGGTGTTTCTCCAGATGTGGCCCATCTGAGGCCGTGTTGGTGCGCAGCTCGAAGGCTACGTCGAGTCTGTTTTGGCAGTCACCTTAAAGTATAGATAGCTGACAAAAAAGGCTCTCGTGCTAAAAAAGGCCCCACTTTCGTGGAGCCTTTATTGTACGCTTTTTACTGTACGATTTCAGTCAAATCTAATTACATAGATTGAGTGAAGGTACGAGTAATAACGTCCTGCTGCTGTTCTTTAGTCAGCGAGTTGAAACGTACTGCGTAGCCAGATACACGGATGGTCAGCTGCGGATATTTTTCCGGGTTTTCCATCGCGTCGAGCAGCATTTCACGGTTCATCACGTTAACGTTCAGGTGCTGACCACCTTCGATGGATGCTTCGTGGTGGAAGTAACCATCCATCAGACCAGCCAGGTTGGTCTTACGAACTTCGTCGTCTTTACCCAGTGCGTTCGGAACGATAGAGAAGGTGTAGGAGATACCATCTTTAGCGTAAGCAAACGGCAGTTTAGCAACGGAAGTCAGAGACGCTACAGCACCTTTCTGGTCACGACCGTGCATCGGGTTAGCACCCGGTCCGAACGGCGCGCCAGCACGACGACCGTCTGGGGTGTTACCAGTTTTCTTACCATACACAACGTTAGAAGTGATGGTCAGAACAGACTGAGTCGGGATAGCGTCACGGTAGGTGTGCAGTTTCTGAATTTTCTTCATGAAACGTTCTACCAGGTCAACAGCCAGGTCATCTACACGCGGATCATTGTTACCAAACTGCGGGTATTCGCCTTCGATTTCGAAGTCGATAGCCAGACCGTCTTCGTCACGAATCGGTTTAACTTTCGCATATTTGATTGCAGACAGGGAGTCAGCAGCAACGGACAGACCAGCGATACCACACGCCATGGTGCGGATAACGTCACGGTCGTGCAGCGCCATCAGAGAGGCTTCGTAGCTGTACTTGTCGTGCATGTAGTGGATGATGTTCAGTGCAGTGATGTACTGTTTAGCCAGCCAGTCCATGAAGTGATCCATGCGCTCCATCACTTCATCGTAGCTCAGGAGATCGCCTTTGATCGGTTCAGACTTCGGACCAACCTGCATTTTCAGTTTTTCGTCAACGCCGCCGTTGATTGCGTACAGCATGGTTTTCGCTAGGTTTGCACGCGCACCGAAGAACTGCATTTGTTTACCAACGATCATCGGGCTTACGCAGCAAGCGATAGCGTAGTCATCGTTGTTGAAGTCCGGACGCATCAGGTCATCGTTCTCATACTGCAGAGAAGAGGTGTCGATGGACACTTTAGCGGCGAATTTCTTGAAGTTCAGCGGCAGTTTTTCAGACCACAGAATGGTCATGTTCGGTTCCGGAGACGGACCCATAGTGTACAGGGTGTTCAGGAAACGGAAGCTGTTTTTGGTAACCAGGGTACGACCATCGAGGCCCATACCACCGATAGATTCGGTTGCCCAGATTGGGTCGCCAGAGAACAGTTCATCGTATTCCGGAGTACGCAGGAAGCGAACCATACGCAGTTTCATGACCAGGTGGTCAACCATTTCCTGCGCTTCTTGTTCGGTGATCTTGCCAGCTTTCAGGTCACGTTCGATGTACACATCCAGGAAGGTGGAGGTACGACCGAAGGACATTGCAGCACCGTTCTGAGACTTAACAGCAGCCAGGTAGCCGAAGTAAGTCCACTGGATAGCTTCCTGAGCGTTGGTAGCCGGACCAGAGATGTCGTAGCCGTATTTCGCAGCCATTTCTTTCATCTGACCCAGAGCGCGGTGCTGTTCAGCGATTTCTTCGCGCAGACGGATAGTCTGTTCCAGGTTTACGCCGTTTTCCAGATCAGCCTGCAGAGAGGTGAACTGAGCGTATTTGTCTTTCATCAGGTAGTCGATACCGTACAGCGCAACGCGACGGTAGTCACCGATGATACGGCCACGGCCATAAGCATCTGGCAGACCGGTCAGAACACCGGATTTACGGCAACGCAGGATGTCCGGAGTGTAAACGTCGAACACGCCCTGGTTGTGAGTTTTACGGTATTCAGTGAAGATTTTTTTGATCATCGGGTCCAGTTCGCGGTTGTACGCTTTGCAGGAACCTTCGATCATTTTGATACCACCGAACGGGATAAGAGCACGTTTCAGCGGAGCTTCAGTCTGCAGACCAACAACTTTTTCCAACGCTTTATTGATGTAGCCAGCGTCGTGAGAGGTGATGGTGGAAGCAACAGCGGTGTCAAAATCAACTGGCGCGTGAGTGCGGTTTTCCAGTTTAACGCCTTCCATTACTTTGTCCCACAGGGTGGTGGTCGCTTCAGTAGCGCCAGCCAGGAAGGACTCGTCACCCTCGTACGGAGTGTAGTTTTTCTGAATGAAGTCACGGACGTTTACTTCATTCTGCCAGTCACCTTTGGTAAAACCTTCCCAGGCTGTGGCTAACTTTTCATTAAGCTCGGACATGTAACACCTACCTTCTTAAGTGGATTTTTTATTTACTGCGTACTTCGACAACCATTAATGGTGATCGTTTTCACGCAGGTAAATGACCCAGTATGTCAACCCAACCAACAAACCACCGCCGATAATATTACCGATCGTAACCGGGATCAGGTTATCAGTGATGAAGTTCATCACGGTCAGGTGAGAAAAATTTTCCGGTGCAGAACCGACAGCGGTCCAGAATTCCGGAGATGCGAAGTCGCGGATTACAATACCCATCGGGATCATAAACATGTTTGCGATACTGTGCTCAAAACCGCTGGCAACAAACATCGCGACCGGCAGCACCATAATGAACGCTTTGTCCATCAGGCTGCGGCCAGAATAACTCATCCATACTGCCAGACATACCATCAGGTTTGCCAGGATACCAAGACAGACGGCCTCAATAAAAGTATGGTGCACTTTGTGGTCGGCGGTTTGTAGGACGTTTAGTCCCCATTGACCATTTGCGGTCATATACTCGCCGGAAAGCCACATTAAAAGTACAAACAGCAGTGCGCCGACCAGGTTGCCAAAATAGACATTTAGCCAGTTTTTAGCCAACTGACCCCAGGTGATGCGCCCACTCGCCTTAGCAACAACAATCAACACTGTGGAAGTAAAGAGATCGGCTCCGCAGACAACACAAAGAATCAGCCCCAGAGAGAAGCAAATGCCGCCAACCAGTTTTGCCATGCCGAAGGGCAGTGTGCCTGTGCCAGTGGTTGCTGTGATATAGAAGACGAATGCGATTGAGATGAAAACACCGGCGGTAATCGCCAGATAGAAAGTCTTAAGCGGATGTTTCGTTGCTTTATAGACACCCGCCTCTTCGGCCACTTTGGCCATTGCAGCAGGAAGTAAAAGATCAAAAGGGTTGTCAGCTTTCACACTAACTCTCTCTTTATTAAGTCGGCGACGAGATACTAACAAAGCATTATAGATGAGAAATTGATATAGATCATATCTCGCCTGGCTTATAGGCCCGTAACTCGCATGGTTTTTATGTAAATACGGAGTAACTATTTGATTATCCAAATAAAAATAAATTTTAAAAATTAACAAATGAGTTGAATTTTTTCCGCATCCTCCGCTAAAACAGTTAATTAAAAGGGAGCATCAGGCGAATAAAGTAACAATATCGGTCGTATTTATTAAATACAAATTACCGATATTTAACCTTATAATTACAATTATTTTGTTAATGCAAATATATGTAAAGCGGGGCATTAAAAAAACGCCCCGTAATATAACTCAGACTAATCATTAAGCCTACATTGCGTAGGCTATTTGATTTTATTTTGCCCAGAATGCTGCTTTGGCGCGCTGCAGCTTTTCGTAGGCCTTCAACAACGACTGATGTGCAGCAAACGCGTGCAGATCGCTATCTACCGGTTGCAGGCCGTAAAACGCCGCTTCGCCGTTCATTGCCGCACTGGCGGCTTCTACGGCATCTGCGCCGTACATGCGAACAAACGCATTCAGATATTGCAGCGGCTGGCGATCTTCTTCCTGTGCCAGTAATAACAACGTTTGCAGGCAGCGATAATAGTTGGAGCGTTCCGGACTAAATACTGATGAGTTAAACTCCATCGTCCATTCGGTCCAGACCAGAGCCTGTTCCAGATCGCCACCAGCCAGCGCCAGCATGGCTTTTAATTCACCGATACGCAGGGTGTACCAACCGTTATCCGACCCGGTCGCCAGACCCAACAGCTCACGCACGCGGGTAAAGTCATCAAAACCTTCTTCATCCAGTTGCTCGATGAGGTTCAGGTAATCTTCTTTTTCCCACTCGCTGCCTGGTAGCGAAAGAATCGTTTCACGTAAATGGCTGCCCATACTGTTATTCGCGAGCCACAGATCTTCAGCCGGATAAATATCGGACATGCCAGGCACGATAATACGGCAAGCATAAACGCCCAGATGCTCGTAATCGGCAATATAAACTTCTTTATCTTCTTTGTTGAAGATAGCCATCAGCGTAGCAAACTCTTCTTCCGTGGTGCCGGAGAAATTCCAGTCCACAAACGGATAATTGGCATCCTGCTTGAACAGGTCCCAGGAGATTAAACCGCTGGAATCGATAAAGTGCGTTTCGAGGTTGGTATGTTCAGCGACTTCTTCATCATCGAAGGTTGGCGGAGTAAACACATCCAAATCTTTCAGGCCACGACCTTGCAGCAGCTCGGTCACGGTACGTTCCAGTGCTACGCCAAAATCAGGATGCGCACCGAAAGAGGCAAAGCAGGTGCCGTTTGCAGGATTAAACAGTACCACGCAAATCACCGGATACTGGCCGCCAAGGGAACCATCATATGCGAAGATCGGGAAACCTTCTGTTTCCAGTGTTTCGATCGCTTCAACCACCGCTGGGTAACGCGCCAGCACGTCTGCCGGGATTTCCGGCAAGCTGATGCTTTCAGCAATAATGCGGTTTTTCACGTAGCGTTCGAAAACTTCGGACAACCCCTGAACGCGTGCTTCGTTGCGGGTATTGCCAGCGGACATACCGTTAGAAACGTACAGGTTACCAATGATATTCATCGGAATATAAACGGTCTGATTGTCGGACTGGCGCGTAAACGGCAGACCGCAAATACCACGATCTTCGTTACCGGATTGTAGGTCAATCAGCATACTGCCGGTCAATTCATTCTCCGGATCGTAAAATGCGCGCAGACGGTCATCGAGCAGCCCTTCTGGCACATCGTCATTTTCGCTCAGTGGGAACCATTTTTCGTTGGGATAATGCACAAATGGACCGTTGGCGATGGTTTCGCCCAGCCAGAAATCAGCAAAAAAGTAGTTGGTTGAGAGACGCTCGAAATATTCACCGAGTGCAGAAGCCAGCGCCGCTTTCTTGGTTGCGCCTTTACCGTTGGTAAAACACAGTGCGCACTCTTTGTCGCGAATATGTACAGACCAGACGTTAGGCACGGGATTCAGCCAGGAGGCCTCTTCAATCTGAAAGCCGAGGTCTGAAAGTTTTTGCTGGAAGCGAGCGATGGAATCTTCCAGAGCGGCATCTTTGCCGGGGATAAATGTTTGCGTCATGAAAATCACTTTAGTCGTACGGAAAGCGCGCAATAATACGGGTTTTATCTCAAAGGCGCTATCACCGCCGCCATGCCGATGAACTGTTGACTATGCTTTTAGCGGATAAACCACGTTAAGAGCATAAAAATGAAGGCGTTCGATCTCCACCGTATGGCATTTGATAAAGTGCCTTTTGATTTCCTTGGCGAAGTTGCACTACGTAGTCTTTATACCTTTGTACTGGTTTTTTTGTTCCTCAAAATGACCGGAAGACGCGGTGTGCGGCAGATGTCGCTGTTTGAAGTGTTAATCATTCTCACGCTGGGTTCAGCGGCGGGAGATGTGGCGTTTTATGATGATGTGCCGATGGTGCCGGTACTTATCGTCTTTATCACTCTGGCGTTGTTATACCGCCTGGTAATGTGATGGCGAGCTGGCCTGGTCGAAACTCAATAACTCCAACATGACGGAATTTGAGTTCTTTATGGAGCTACGATTGCGTGGCGTGGAGCAGCTGGGGCAGGTACGTCTGGCGATTCTCGAAACCAACGGGCAAATCAGTGTCTATTTCTTTGAAGATGACAAGGTGAAACCGGGTTTACTTATTTTACCCAGTGATTGTACGCAGCGTTACAAAGTGGTGCCGGAGTCGGCGGACTATGCCTGCATTCGTTGTAGTGAAATCATTCATATGAACGCGGGGGAAAAACAATTATGTCCGCGCTGTGCAAATCCAGAATGGACGAAGGCAAGTCGGGCAAAACGGGTGACCTGACAGTAAAAACATCGGCTTTTTGCTAATAATCCGAGAGATTCTTTTGTGTGATGCAAGCCACATTTTTGGCCTCAACGGTTTTACTCATTGCGATGTGTGTCACTGAATGATAAAACCGATAGCCACAGGAATAATGTATTACCTGTGGTCGCAATCGATTGACCGCGGGTTAATAGCAACGCAACGTGGTGAGGGGAAATGGCTCAAATCTTCAATTTTAGTTCTGGTCCGGCAATGCTACCGGCAGAGGTGCTTAAACAGGCTCAACAGGAACTGCGCGACTGGAACGGTCTTGGTACGTCGGTGATGGAAGTGAGTCACCGTGGCAAAGAGTTCATTCAGGTTGCAGAGGAAGCCGAGAAGGATTTTCGCGATCTTCTTAATGTCCCCTCCAACTACAAGGTATTATTCTGCCATGGCGGTGGTCGCGGTCAGTTTGCTGCGGTACCGCTGAATATTCTCGGTGATAAAACCACCGCAGATTATGTTGATGCCGGTTACTGGGCGGCAAGTGCCATTAAAGAAGCGAAAAAATACTGCACGCCTAATGTCTTTGACGCCAAAGTGACTGTTGATGGTCTGCGCGCGGTTAAGCCAATGCGTGAATGGCAACTCTCTGATAATGCGGCTTATATGCATTACTGCCCGAATGAAACCATCGACGGTATCGCCATCGACGAGACGCCAGACTTCGGCAAAGATGTGGTGGTCGCCGCCGACTTCTCTTCAACCATTCTTTCCCGTCCGATTGACGTCAGCCGTTATGGTGTAATTTACGCTGGCGCGCAGAAAAATATCGGCCCGGCTGGCCTGACAATCGTCATCGTTCGTGAAGATTTGCTGGGCAAAGCGAATATCGCGTGTCCGTCGATTCTGGATTATTCCATCCTCAACGATAACGGCTCCATGTTTAACACGCCGCCGACATTTGCCTGGTATCTATCTGGTCTGGTCTTTAAATGGCTGAAAGCGAACGGCGGTGTAGCTGAAATGGATAAAATCAATCAGCAAAAAGCAGAACTGCTATATGGGGTGATTGATAACAGCGATTTCTACCGCAATGACGTGGCGAAAGCTAACCGTTCGCGGATGAACGTGCCGTTCCAGTTGGCGGACAGTGCGCTTGACAAATTGTTCCTTGAAGAGTCTTTTGCTGCAGGCCTTCATGCACTGAAAGGACACCGTGTGGTCGGCGGAATGCGCGCGTCTATTTATAATGCCATGCCGCTGGAAGGCGTTAAAGCGCTGACAGACTTCATGGTTGAGTTCGAACGCCGTCACGGTTAATGCCGAAATTTTGCTTAATCCCCACAGCCAGCCTGTGGGGTTTTTATTTCTGTTGTAGAGAGTTGAGTTCATGGAATCCCTGACGTTACAACCCATCGCTCGTGTCGATGGCACTATTAATCTGCCCGGTTCCAAGAGCGTTTCTAACCGCGCTTTATTGCTTGCGGCATTAGCACACGGCAAAACAGTATTAACCAATCTGCTGGATAGCGACGACGTGCGCCATATGCTGAATGCATTAACAGCGTTAGGGTTAAGCTATACGCTTTCAGCCGATCGTACGCGTTGCGAAATTATCGGTAACGGCGGTCCATTACACGCAGAAGGTGCCCTGGAGTTGTTCCTCGGTAACGCCGGAACGGCAATGCGTCCGCTGGCGGCAGCTCTTTGTCTGGATAGCAATGATATTGTGCTGACCGGTGAGCCGCGTATGAAAGAGCGCCCGATTGGTCATCTGGTGGATGCGCTGCGCCTGGGCGGGGCGAAGATCACTTACCTGGAACAAGAAAATTATCCGCCGTTGCGTTTACAGGGCGGCTTTACTGGCGGCAACGTTGACGTTGATGGCTCCGTTTCCAGCCAATTCCTCACCGCACTGTTAATGACTGCGCCTCTTGCGCCGGAAGATACGGTGATTCGTATTAAAGGCGATCTGGTTTCTAAACCTTATATCGACATCACACTCAATCTGATGAAGACGTTTGGTGTTGAAATTGAAAATCAGCACTATCAACAATTTGTCGTAAAAGGCGGGCAGTCTTATCAGTCTCCGGGTACTTATTTGGTCGAAGGCGATGCATCTTCGGCTTCTTACTTCCTGGCAGCAGCAGCAATCAAAGGCGGCACTGTAAAAGTGACCGGTATTGGACGTAACAGTATGCAGGGTGATATTCGCTTTGCTGATGTGCTGGAAAAAATGGGCGCGACCATTTGCTGGGGCGATGATTATATTTCCTGCACGCGTGGTGAACTGAACGCTATTGATATGGATATGAACCATATTCCTGATGCGGCGATGACCATTGCCACGGCGGCGTTATTTGCAAAAGGCACCACCACGCTGCGCAATATCTATAACTGGCGTGTTAAAGAGACCGATCGCCTGTTTGCGATGGCAACAGAACTGCGTAAAGTCGGCGCGGAAGTGGAAGAGGGGCACGATTACATTCGTATCACTCCTCCGGAAAAACTGAACTTTGCCGAGATCGCGACATACAATGATCACCGGATGGCGATGTGTTTCTCGCTGGTGGCGTTGTCAGATACACCAGTGACGATTCTTGATCCCAAATGCACGGCCAAAACATTTCCGGATTATTTCGAGCAGCTGGCGCGGATTAGCCAGGCAGCCTGAATGAACAACGGGCAATAAATAGCCAAATCTTTCTTTATCAAAACGTCGGCACATTGT
>NZ_JBQZXC010000127.1:0-9832 GCF_053555815.1 Shigella sp. SIG6
GTTTTGATGCCTTTATCGTTCAATTCTTTAATCACGTAAGTGGTACGTGCTTCTGCATCCGGATGGCCCGGTTCACCTTTCAGCAGTACGAACTGAATCTGACCGTCTTTGTTCAGATCCCAACCCTGATTCGCCGCCCAGTGTTTAGCAATCAAATCGCCCTGAATAATGCCGGACTCTTTGGAGTCAGTGCCAACGTAGTAGGCTTTGTCGTAGCTATCCAGCGCCTTACGAGACGGTTCTTTGTTGAAGAAAACCACCGGCACGTTTTGCCCACGCGCTTTCTCAATCACCGTACCCGCAGCTGCCGGGTCAACCAGGTTGATTGCCAGTGCCTTCACCCCTTTCGCCAGCAATACGTCGATCTGATCGTTCTGCTTGGACTGGTCATTCTGAGCATCATTCATCAGCAGCTGAACATCTGGCGCGGCTTTCGCATCTTGCTCAATAGCCTTGCGCACTACAGACATAAAGTTATCGTCGTACTTATAGATTGTTACACCAATGCGAGTATCAGCAGCGTGTGCAGCGGCACCGAATAACATGCTGGCCATCACAGCAGACAGGGTTAACACCTTCTTATTCATGGTATCTCCGGTTTTTCTTATGCAGGGTAGTGCTTGAGATAAATGCTCGGCGGGGCAGTAGAGTTAATGAAGTGTTACTGAACGCCGAAGCTCACTTTTTAAAATTCGTTCTTCCATGCCCGGTAACGCTCCAGAAAACGGCTTTAATTGTTGTTATGACGCTATTACCTCGGTGAAAGTGATTATTCACTGTTACATACGGGTTACAACGTTAAAACGGTGCAATCATAGCTATCACATTGTTAAGATACTGTGAAATCACTCACAGATTGAAAGCGGTTACATCGCCTGATTTGTTGAGTTAGTGATCGCCGCCGCATTCTGGCGCGTTGCGACAGAATGGCGACGCACTAACGTCGGCATAAAACAGTGGCTGGCACGAGGATCAATATTGCCTGCTGCCCCCTGCAAGGCCAGTTCGGTGGCTAATTTAGCCATTGAAGCAATGGGATAACGCACGGTCGTTAATTGCGGGTCGGTGTAACGGGCGATGGGAATATCATCGAAACCGATGATTGAGAGATGTAACGGAATCGCAATGCCATTATCTTTTAATGCTGTCAGTGCGCCAGCGGCCATATTGTCGTTATAAGCAAATACAGCGGTAAGTTGTAGATGGCGCCCCAGCAGTTCAACCATCGCCGCCTCACCGCCCGGCATGTCCGGCGTACCAGTGCCAATCCAGCTTTCCGGCGGAATAATATCCTGCTCTTTCAACGCACTCATCCAGCCTGCTTTACGCATGGCGTCATCTTCAATGCCGTGGCTGGAAGAAAGATAACCAATACGTTGATGACCGTTATTCAGCAACATGCGCGTCGCCATTCGGGCACCGCTGAGATTATCCAGGCAAACGCAACGATGGGCGTACCCCGGCACAACGCGGTTGATTAACACCATACCGGGAATGTTATCCATAAATTGTGCCAGTTCATCGTCACTCAATGCTTTTGAGTGAACAATCAACGCATTACAACGCTGGCGAATTAACACCTCAATGGCGTGACGCTCTTTTTCCGCTTCATGATAGCTATTGCCGATTAGCACGTATTTCTGATGCTGCTGGGCGACCAGATCCACCGCTTTTACCAGCGCGCCGAAAAACGCATCAGAAACGTCCATCACCACCACGCCAATGGTGTCGCTAACCTGAGTTGCCAGCGCCTGGGCATTGGCGTTTGGCCGATAATCCAGCTCACTCACGGCTTTCATTACTGCTTCACGCGTGTCGGCACTGACCAGCGTGCTGTTATTGAGCACCCGGGAAACCGTTGCCACAGAGACGCCAGCCTGACGCGCTACATCACGAATGGTGATCATATTCACTACCTGTTATGAGATTGCAGTAAATGACTGCTTGCTGGCGGCTATTTTGTCAGCACTGAATACAGGACTTCGTGAATCGAGTCACAGCAATGGAAACGGTTACAGCCGTTTTGTTAACGAATGTGATCCAGATCGTTATCTTGATGTTTTAGATATTGCCGGTCCGGCAGCACGCAAAGTTAACTGACGCCAGAGCCATTCCACCGGCCCCTGGCGGAAGTAACGCAGCCAGATAACAGAGAAGAGGATATTCGCCAGCCATACCGGAATAACAAACGCCAGCAGCTCCAGGTGGTCAAAATGCATAAACAAACCGAGGTGGTAAAAAAGCGTGGTACAAATCAGCGTTTGCAATAGATAGTTGGTCAGCGCCATCCGTCCGACGCAGGCGATCGCAAGCACCAGCTTAAAGCGGCTCAATTGCGGCCAGAAGCCATAAAACAGCGACGCATAGCCAATCGCCTGAAACGGCGCACTCAGTTCCCGCGGCATTTGAAGTAAGAAGGCACACCAGCGATACGCCCAGTCCAGCTGCCATTGCAGGGCGATGGCAGGAAGGTTAATGGTCACCCCAATCGCCACCAGCACAAAACCAGTACGACGATAGTGACGTAAGCTGAACTGCCCTTTCAGCCAGCCGCTGCGCATCAGCGCCGCACCAATGAGCATCATCCCTGCCAGTTGCCAGCCATACTGTGCGCCCAGTGCCAGTAAACTGTTGCCAACACCATCGGCACGATTACTGATCGCTTCAACGCCGCCGTGAAGCTTCCAGTATTTTTCATACAAAATAGCCGATGCATCCGGCGTCCAGGCGCGGCTGCTCTGGCTGTCGGAAATCAGCCCCAATAACAGCAAAACGCCAAGCCCCACCAGATAAAGCATGACGCCGGTATTAAACAGGCTTTTTACCGATGGCGCATCGCGCACCAGCCGCCAGCAGATTAAGCCCACCAGCCCGTAAGCCAGCAGAATATCGCCGTCCCAGAACAATAAACCGTGAATAAAGCCCAACAAGACTAACAGCGTTAACCGCGACTGGATCCAGCGTCTGCCACGGGGCAGCAACATTTGCAGGCCAGCACCAAACAGCAGCGCAAAAAGCGTGAGGAATTTCACCTGGCCGATGAGATCGAGAAATGCCCAGGTCCATGCATCCTGCGGCGTAATAGCATCGTACCAGGCGGGATTGAGATAAGCCGCCTTTGGTAGCCCAAAGGCGCTGATGTTTAATAGCAGGATCCCCAGAATGGCGACGCCGCGAACAAAATCGAGCGTGACGTTGCGCTCCATGGTTCCTGCCTTTTAATCAGTTGTGATGGCGCACAGCGCGCAGAAACTCGTGGCGCGTATTCTGACTGGATTTGAACAATCCACCAAGAGAGGTCGTTGTCGTGGCACTGGTTGCATCGCGGATGCCACGCGCCTTCACGCAGTAATGCACCGCGTCGATCGAGACGGCCACGTTATTGGTGCCCAGCAGCGTTTGTAGCGCAATAAGAATTTGCTGCGTCAGACGTTCCTGCACCTGCGGACGCTGGGCAAAGAACTGCACGATACGGTTAATTTTTGACAGACCGATCACCGAATCTTTCGGGATATAAGCCACCGTCGCTTTGCCATCGATGGTAACAAAATGGTGTTCACAGGTACTGGTCAGAGTGATATCGCGCACGGTGACCATTTCATCGACCTTCATTTTGTTTTCAATGAGGGTGATTTTCGGGAAATTGGCGTAATCCAGACCGGAGAAAATTTCATCGACATACATTTTAGCGATGCGATGCGGCGTTTCCATCAAACTGTCATCAGCCAGGTCGAGATTCAGCAGCTGCATGATTTCGGTCATATGACCAGCAATAAGGCTTTTGCGCGTTTCGTTATCCATTTCATGCACGGGCGGGCGCAGCGGTGTTTCCAGTCCTCTCGCAACTAACGCTTCATGAACCAGGGCCGCTTCTTTACTGAGTGATGGCATTTATGATTTCTCCTGCAGGTGTGACGCCTCCGCCCTGCGTGGGGGCAAAGTTATTAAGCTGATTTACAGCTTGATTATTGTGCGTGAGGCGGCGCACATAATCCAGTATTCACAGCGATAATTATTGTAATTGCCGCTGCCTTTCATCAGCAGATGTTAAAACATCGTTATGCAAATACGGAAGTGAAAGTTACTCACAGCACATTGAATAAACGGTATGATGAAGAAATTGCAAACAACACAACAAGGAGCCACGCATGGAAATGCTCGAAGAGCACCGCTGTTTTGAAGGCTGGCAGCAACGCTGGCGACACGACTCCAGTACCTTAAACTGCCCGATGACGTTCAGTATCTTTCTCCCACCCCCTCGTGATCACATCCCGCCACCAGTGCTGTACTGGCTTTCCGGATTAACCTGCAATGACGAGAACTTCACCACCAAGGCGGGTGCCCAGCGGGTAGCGGCGGAACTGGGGATTGTACTGGTGATGCCAGACACCAGCCCGCGCGGCGAAAAGGTTGCCAACGACGATGGCTACGATTTAGGCCAAGGCGCAGGCTTTTATCTTAATGCCACGCAACCGCCGTGGGCGACGCATTACCGGATGTATGATTATCTGCGCGATGAATTACCGGCGCTGGTTCAGTCGCAATTTAATGTCAGCGACCGCTGCGCCATTAGCGGTCACTCAATGGGTGGTCACGGTGCGCTGATTATGGCGCTGAAAAATCCGGGTAAATACACCAGCGTTTCGGCCTTTGCGCCCATTGTGAATCCGTGCAGCGTCCCGTGGGGAATCAAAGCGTTTAGCACCTATTTAGGTGAGGACAAAAATGCATGGCTGGAATGGGATAGTTGCGCGCTGATGTATGCCAGTAACGCGCAGGATGCGATCCCGACGCTTATCGATCAGGGCGATAATGATCAGTTTCTTGCCGACCAGTTGCAACCTGCGGTATTGGCAGAAGCCGCGCGCCAGAAAGCGTGGCCGATGACGCTGCGTATTCAGCCGGGATATGATCACAGTTACTACTTCATCGCCTCTTTTATAGAGGATCACCTGCGCTTCCATGCGCAGTATTTACTGAAGTGAAAGTCCGCCCGGTTCGCCGGGCATCTTCTCATCAGAAGCGATAATCCACTGCCATAAAGTAACGACGTCCGTCTTCGTTATAGCTGTAGTCGTCACGACTGAGATCCTTGTCGCCAAGGTTCAGCACGCCTGCGCGCAGTTTGACGTCTTTAGTCACCTGCCAGGCCGCGCCGGTATTCCAGATGGTATAACCGCCCGGTGTTTTAGCCGTCGCGCTGTCGGCGCGTTTCTGCCCGGTATAGTGACCAGAAACATAGAATGACCAGTCTTCCAGCGCCAGCGGTTTCCAGTCCAGCGTACCGTTAGCAGTATGGAACGGCAGATCGGATAGCGGTTTGTTTTCGCCGTTGCTGACATCACGACCATCGTTGTAGGTGTAGTTGATCGACAGTTTCCATTCATCGTTGAACGGAATTTTCAGTTCGGTTTCCACGCCCTGAATACGAGCTTTGTTAACGTTGTAGTAGCTAAATACCGGTATGCGCCGTCCGTTAGCGCCCGTCTCAAAACCAACAAAGTTTTGGTAGCCCGGTGCAGCGTTGACGTCAGACGTACGGCTGATGCTGATACGATCTTTCACATCGTTACGGAAAACGATAACGCTGGATTCACCCCCTTCCAGCCAGCCTTCTTCACCCATGTAGTAAAGCCCCAGCTCCCAACTTTCGCTGGTTTCTGGTTTCAGATCCGTGCTACCCACAATCTTACATGCGCCACGGCAGGAATTGCTCGTCCAGTCAGGGCTAAGTTGCAACAGAGAAGGGGCTTTAAATGCCGTCGCCCAGCCCCCTTTCACCGTTACGGTGTCGGTGGCGTTATAAACCAGGTAGGCACGCGGACTCCAGTGTTCACCGTAGGTTTCATGATCGTCCATACGCACGCCGGTCGTCAGCGCCAGCGGCTCGAAGATCCGCCATTCATCTTCCACAAACAGCGCGTACTGGCTGGCAGACGTTTTGGAGCTGGTTCCCCCGGTCAGGTTCACCGCATCGCTAAGTTTGTCGTGACGCCATTCACCGCCAACCGTGAGAAACTGATTAATCGCCGTCAGTGGCAACTTGTATTTGCCGTCGACCGTATTGCTTTCGGAAGTTATCGGGCTGCTGTTGCCAGGGTTTTTGTTCTCGACTTTCTCACCGTAGTATTTCAGTTCGCTGGTGCCGTAATCCCAACGCCCATTATGGCTGACGCAGTAGTTCTGGCGTTCCAGGCGGTTTTTGTCCAGCGAGTCGGAATCACGATCCTGACGGTCGAAACCGTATCCGGCAGTAAAATCGTGATTTTGATTCGGTGTCCAGGCAAATTCGACATTGCCGTCGCGGCTGGAGAATCCTTCAATACGCGGCGTTTCTCCGGTATCGGTGGTCGTTGAGTTTTGCGGGTCATCCTTTTCACGTTTTGCCAGGCTGCCGTAAGCTTTCATTCCCAGCACACCATCAATTAATGGTCCACTGGTAAAGAACTGACCGTTATAGGTATCACCGCGATCGCGATGTTCCTGAATGGTGGTATCGACGGTAACGGTACCCGACCATTTCTGACCGATTTTTTTGGTGATGATATTCACTACACCGCCGAGCGCATCGGAGCCGTATAGCGACGACATCGGGCCACGAACCACTTCAATACGTTCGATGGAATCGACCGGGATCCAGTTCAGATCGAAATCATTGTGGCGGAAGACGGCATTGCGGGAGTTAACGCGTTTACCGTCGACAAGAATCAGGGTGTAGCTGCTGTCCAGACCACGAATACTAACGCCCTTACGGTTATCCCCTTCGTTCGTCAGTTGTACGCCAGGCACGTCTTTGAGGACATCCTTCAGATTCTATACCGGTTTTCGCTGCAGGTCTTCCTGGGTAATGACGCTGATACTGGCGGGTGCATCTTTAAGATTTTGTTCCACGGAAGATGCAGTGACAACCATCGTTTCGCCATCATCATCGACCGCTAACACAGGCCATGCACAAGAAATAGCGGACAAACACAGCCCGACCCGTACGAAAGGGTTCAACCTAAACATTCCATATCTCCATGAGGTAACTACGAAAATAAAATGGGTATCGCTCACATCTTCTTTACGTCCCCTTGCGTACGGCAGCATCGCGGTGGACTTATTTGTATGCAGGTGATCATCCCAGAAAGCCGGAACAGCCTCTGATTTGTCAGCCTTTTTTGATTGCGTCGCAACGATAATACAAACGATAACAATTATCAATCCAAATGTTAATTTTTATATCCGCATGATTTGTCAGGGAAATAGAATTGAAAAAGCCCTCTCGGTTGAGAGGGCTTAGCAAGGAAGGGAGGAAACTTATTTCTTATCGTTCTGCGGGAACTTCATTTCGCTGTAGCGTACGAAGTGAGTTCCTTTAATCAGCTTGTAGCCGAACCAAATAATCAGGAACAGCGGGATACCAATATACGTTGCCGCTACGCCGCCCCAGTCAATGGTATCTTTCAGGAACGCTTCGTAGTTCTGGCCCAAAGTGATAATCAGACACAGAATGAATGCGAAGATCGGCCCCAGTGGGAAGAAACCTGAACGGTACGGCAGATCGTTAATGTCGTGTCCCTGCAATACGTAACCGCGACGGAAGCGATAGTGGCTAATGGCAATCCCCAGCCAGGCGATAAAACCCGTCATCCCGGAGGTGTTCAGCAGCCACAGGTATACCGTCTGGTTGCCAAACATGGAGGTCAGGAAGCACAAACCGGCAATCACCGTCGTCGCATACAGCGCATTACGCGGCACGCCACCACGCGACAATTTAGCGAAAATGCGCGGCGCTTTACCGTCACACGCCAGGGTGTACAGCATACGAGTAGACGCATACATACCGGAGTTACCTGCTGACAGCACCGCCGTCAGAATAACTGCGTTCATCACCGCCGCCGCAGAGAGCAGACCCGCGTGCTGGAACACCAGGGTGAACGGACTGACGCTGATGTCTTTAACATCGTTACGCAGCAGGCTCGGATCGGTATACGGAATAATCAGGCTGATAATCAGGATCGCGAACACATAGAACAACAGGATTCGCCAGAATACCTGACGTACCGCGCGTGGAATGTTTTTCGCCGGATCTTCGGACTCGCCTGCAGCAATACCGATCAGCTCGGTTCCCTGGAAAGAGAAGCCGACAATCATAGCTACGCCGATCATCGCCGCAAAACCACCAGCAAACGGCGCTTCGCCGATTGTCCAGTTGCTCCAGCCCGCAGGCTGCGCGCCTTTGAAGATACCGATAATCATCAGCACGCCAACGATGATAAAGACAATAACTGTCGTGACTTTGATCAGTGAGAACCAGTATTCCGCTTCACCAAAGCCGCGAACAGAGATGTAGTTCAACAGGAAGATAACGCCGAGGAACAACGCACTCCAGATCCAGCCCGGTGTATCCGGGAACCACCAGCTCATGACCAGCTGTGCTGCAACCAGGTCAACGGCAATAGTCACCGCCCAGTTGTACCAGTAGTTCCAGCCCAGCGCGAAGCCAAAGCCTTCTTCAACATAGTTCTGACCGTAAGTGGCAAACGAACCGGAAACCGGCATATATGCAGCCAATTCACCGAGACTGGTCATCAGGAAGTAAACCATCAGGCCAATCAGCATATACGAGAGCAATGCCCCGCCCGGACCTGCCTGAGAAATCGTTGCGCCAGAGGCAACAAAAAGACCTGTACCGATGGAACCGCCAATGGCAATCATCGTCAGGTGACGCGCCTTTAATTCACGGCGTAAGCCCGGCGCTTCTGTAGTTTTAGTTTCGGAACCCATACAAAAATGCTATCCATCTTAAAAATGATGGCGCGATTGTAGCAGACGATTGGCAATCCTTCCGGCAGAAATACACGGTTATAAGACACCTTCATGATCGCCCAGGGATTATAAGTAAAGCAGCCAATCTCTTTTCTGGCGAATGCATGCTGAAGGCGCTGCGTCACGAAATCGACACAGCACCAGCATGTTCTTGTACAGCAACTTAACGCGGCACATTTGCGGGATCGCAATAGTCCAGAAAGCGCCGTAGCGCGTTGGAAAGGTGTTTTTGCCGATGATGTATACGCCACAACGTACGCATCAGGCGCGGCAGAGGGACCGCAACTTCACTTAATGTGCCTGCCTGCAATTGATCTTCAATCACACGTCGCGACAGGCAACTAATTCCCAACCCATGACGCACCGCATGTTTGATTGCCTCGGAGTTACCTAATTCCATCGCCATCTCAAACTTCGGTAAATGTGACAGCAACAGATAATCGACAATCTCCCGCGTGCCGGAACCGCGTTCACGCAGGATCCACGGCGCAGCGGCCAGCTGTTCTAAGGTGACCGGACCACGAGCCAACGGCGAAGTCGGCGCGGCGAAAACCACCAGCTCGTCTTCCAGCCACGGTTCAGAAATGATTTCAGTGCTGTGGCACGGTCCTTCAATAAAGCCAATATCAACGCGGAAATCCAGCACCGCTTGCATCACGTCCTGGCTGTTCCCAACGCTAAGTTCAATCGGCAACTGCGGATAATCATGGCGATAACGGGCGATAACTGCAGGCAGAATGTAGTTACCGATGGTACTACTGGCATAGATACGAATCGCGCCGTTGTCTTCGCGAAACAGTTGTTCGATTTCAACCGCCTGTTCAAGCAGTGCCAACGCTCGCGGATAGAGCAGCCGCCCGTGTTCATTAACAACCAGTCTTTTCCCCACGCGATCAAACAGTTGAACGCCAAGCTGCCCTTCCAGGTCAGTCAAGGCTGCGCTCACTGCTGATTGCGACAACGCCAGCATCACCGACGCCTGGGTGGTTGATCCACTTTTCAATACTTCTGCAAAAACTTC
>NZ_JBQZXC010000128.1:0-9727 GCF_053555815.1 Shigella sp. SIG6
TCGTCTGGGGAATATCTCCCCGGCAGCCTTCAGGGAAAAGCCAGTACACCTCATTCATTGAGAAAACTGATGCTACTGTGTCAACGATCCGTTATCAGTGCAGGAAAATGCCTGTTAGCGTAAAAGCAAAACACAAATCTATCCATGCAAGCATTCACCGCCGGTTTACTGGCGGTTTTTTTTCGCCGTCATAAAAATCAGGCCCCTTGTACACAACTGTAACAAGGGGCCGGTTAGGTGAGGGATTATCTCCGTTCATTAGTCATCCCATTTGTGGCTGAAATACGCGGCCAGAAAACCAGAAAATAAAATTATTCCCAGTACGGCCATAAAAACATTCATATTACCCAGCATTATTTGCCTCCGTTTATGGTGTGGTGTGTTTCCTCGCTTACCTTAATTTTCATCTCAATGAGAAAGATATTAGCAGAGATAACCTAAACGAAGGCTGAATTAAATTTTTATTGTGTTCGACTTAAATCAACAAAGCGCGGGCTGCCCCCACGGTCTTGCACGAATCCCTTTTAACATCAGCACCCACGCAGCAATGATCACCAACGCTAAGATGACAAACAGCGAGGAAGGCGGCAGGCTGGTTAGCACTACGCCACTCACTAATGGGTTAATCGCGGCACCAAGCCAGCCTAAAGACTGGGCGGAAAAATAGCTGGCTTTCATTCCTGGCGGCGCAATATGGTCAATCAACATATACTCGCCCGGCGCATAAATGATTTCACCGACAGTAAATACCGCAGCTGACATACCCCACAATAGCAGGTTGTTGCCGGAAAAAATAAAACCGACCAGTCCGATGACGAAACAGAGGGTGCCTGCTGTCATCAGCGCGCGGATGTTAGCTGGGTTAAGTCGGCGGCCCACGGAATATTGCAACGTAACCACCATGGCAGCATTCACCGGAAGAACAACCGCGACCACCTTTTCGGCAAAATCCCCATCAGCAATCACCATCACATATTGTGAAATGCATGAAGCAAATGCGCCGCTTACAAAAGAAGCCAGAAAACCAGAGCAGGTAAACCACAACAGTGCTTTATCTTGTAATAAAACTTTCGGCGACCAGACACTGCCTGTTTCCGTGGCGATGATTTTCTCGCTGCGCTTTACCCATATTTGAATGAAAAGCATGGGAAACGCGGAACAGATAGCTGCCAGCCAAAAGGGCAGATTGATGCTCTGCATCACCAACAGCGTGCCGAGCGGCGGACCGATGGTCCAGCCAATGTTTAGCATGGTGTAGTTGATTGAGAAGATTTTCGTTTTGCTGGTGGACGAAAGATTGTCGGCAAACCAGGCTTTCAGCACGGTAGCAAAAACAGAATAGGCGCAGTTAATGAGGGCAAAAAAGAGCACAACCAGCGTCACGTTATTCACTAAAGGAATGGCAATAAAACCGCTGGCGAAGGCGGTAATTGCCAGTAACATATAGCGTTTCTTGTCGAACTTATCCGCCAGGATACCAAAACCGAGGCTAAAAACGACGCCAATAGTGAGCGCAATTGTCATCGCATAACCGATTAGATCGACACTCAGGCTGTACTGGCGACTCAAGTAAATGGTCATAAATGGCAGCGTAGCCATGCTATTTCTTTACATCTCTAAAATAAAACATAACGAAACGCACTGCCGGACAGACAAATGAACTTATCCCTACGACGCTCTACCAGCGCCCTTCTTGCCTCGTCGTTGTTATTAACCATCGGACGCATGGCAAAAATCCGAAGTATAGCGACTTATTTGCGCATTAATGCCGTCGTAACCGGCGACTAACGAATCAACTGTTAAAGAAAAGTAAATTCAGCTAAGTTGATTGCTTACAAAAGATGAAATTCAGAGGCGGTAGAATGTCGCGAAAAGATGGGGTGTTGGCGCTACTGGTAGTGGTCGTATGGGGGCTAAATTTTGTGGTCATCAAAGTGGGGCTTCATAACATGCCACCGCTGATGCTGGCCGGTTTGCGCTTTATGCTGGTCGCTTTTCCGGCCATCTTTTTTGTTGCACGACCGAAAGTACCACTGAATTTGCTCTTGGGGTATGGATTAACCATCAGTTTTGCGCAGTTTGCCTTTCTGTTCTGCGCCATTAACTTTGGTATGCCTGCTGGACTGGCTTCGCTGGTGTTACAGGCGCAGGCGTTTTTTACTATCGTGCTTGGCGCGTTTACTTTCGGGGAGCGACTGCATGGCAAACAATTGGCGGGGATCGCCTTAGCGATTTTTGGCGTACTGTTGTTAATCGAAGATAGTCTGAACGGTCAGCATGTGGCGATGCTCGGCTTTATGTTGACCCTGGCTGCAGCATTTAGTTGGGCGTGTGGCAACATCTTCAATAAAAAGATCATGTCGCACTCAACGCGTCCGGCGGTGATGTCGCTGGTAATCTGGAGCGCTTTAATCCCAATCATTCCCTTCTTTGTTGCCTCGCTGATTCTCGATGGTTCCGCATCCATGATTCACAGTCTGGTTACTATTGATATGACCACCATCTTGTCGCTGATGTATCTGGCGTTTGTGGCGACAATTGTTGGTTATGGGATCTGGGGGACGTTACTGGGACGCTATGAAACCTGGCGGGTTGCACCGTTATCGTTACTGGTGCCCGTAGTCGGACTGGCAAGTGCGGCACTATTGTTGGATGAACGCTTAACGGGTCTGCAATTTTTAGGTGCGGTGCTCATTATGACCGGGCTGTATATCAATGTATTTGGCTTGCGGTGGCGTAAAGCGGTAAAGGTGGGAAGTTAATAAGCCCCGAGATGTCGGGGCCAGAACAAACTACATAGCGTGTTGATTATAATAGGGCACGCCGAGCGCATCCGACTTATCACTGCCAGTACCCATGTGATTTAAATCAAACGGTGGTTGTTCCTGCGATAGGGGAACAACCACGACATTGGCACAAGAAGTAACAACTGGCTGCGTGGTTTGTTCCGCAACGCCCTGCGCGGAAAAGAGAATAAGCGCAGCTGCTATTGCGGATGAAAGTGGTTTCATGATTGCCTCAGTGACGTTGTCACGTTATCAACTAGCTGTTGTAATGATTTAATGGATGTAAAAAGCGCGATTCGCCCTGCATATTGGTCATCCGGTATTTATGCGGCGGAACATCAAAGTAATTTTTGAAGGTTCGGGTCAGAGTTTGTTGCGACTCGAAGCCATATCGTTCTGCCAGATAGAGTATCGGCTCGTTACTTTCCTTCAGCTTTTGCGCGATTTCCGTCATCTTACGGCTGCGGATGTATTGGCCTAATGAATGACCGGTTTCTTTTTTAAACATCCGTTGCAGGTGCCATTTGGAGTAACCCGAACGCTCTGACACTTTCTCCAGTGACAGTGGCGATTCCAGGTTGTCCTCGATCCAGTCCAAAATGCTATGAATGGTAATAGCGTCAGTATTGCGTCTGGACATCGTCATACCTCTTTTTTGTTTACGGCAGGACTTTCTTAAGCAAATGCTCAAGTGTTGCAACTTCGTCCGCCGTCAGGTTTTTTGTTAATTCTTGATGCAGGTCCTGGCCAACTAATTGATGGCATTGTTCGCATATTGCCGCGCCGCTGGTGGTAAGTTTTACCAGTACGCCGCGCTTATCATTCGGGTTCGGCAACCTTTCAACCCAGCCTTTACAGACCAGGCGATCCAGCATACGGGTCAGTGCTCCCAGGTCGACCGACAACACTTTTTTCAGTTCAACCGGAGTAATACACGCCGCGCAGCGGATAGAGCAGAGCACCTTAAACTGTGCCGCGGTAATATCCAGCGGAGACAGATACTCGTTAAGCAGACGATCTTTCTTCTGATTAACCATATGGATTAAGCGACCCAATGGAATAATTTCATTGAACAGATCGCTGGTACTTTTCACATTAGTTGCCCTGGCAAGTAATTAGTTGCAGGGGATAATATTGCCCAGGCAAGTATAAGTCAAATGAATGAATTGACCGATGCCACGTTTTGCTAAATCGGTTCAAGTTTTGGTCAATGCGATGCAAGGTTAGCTAAAGAGTGACACTTTATCCTTGTTTACCCCTTATACTTTTCGCTGATAACCCAGATACACAGGATAACAACTACCAATGTTAGATTTGTTTAAAGCAATTGGCCTGGGGCTGGTGGTGTTGCTGCCGTTAGCTAACCCATTAACAACTGTCGCGCTATTTCTTGGCCTGGCAGGCAACATGAACAGTGCCGAACGTAATCGTCAGTCGTTGATGGCCTCGGTGTACGTATTTGCCATCATGATGGTGGCGTATTACGCTGGGCAACTGGTGATGGATACATTTGGCATTTCGATTCCCGGTCTGCGAATTGCAGGCGGCTTAATCGTCGCGTTTATCGGTTTTCGGATGCTTTTTCCGCAACAGAAAGCGATTGATTCACCGGAGGCGAAAAGCAAGTCGGAAGAGCTGGAAGATGAACCCAGTGCCAATATTGCCTTTGTACCACTGGCAATGCCAAGTACCGCCGGTCCGGGAACCATAGCGATGATTATTAGCTCGGCGTCCACAGTGCGTCAGAGTTCAACCTTCGCTGATTGGGTACTGATGGTTGCGCCGCCGCTGATCTTTTTCCTGGTGGCGGTTATTTTGTGGGGAAGCCTACGCAGCTCCGGCGCAATTATGCGGCTGGTGGGCAAGGGTGGCATTGAAGCGATCTCCCGCCTGATGGGGTTCCTGCTGGTATGTATGGGTGTGCAGTTTATTATTAACGGCATCCTGGAAATCATTAAAACGTACCATTAAAAAAGGCCCGAATGGGCCTTTCAACTATTGCGTCTGTTCTTCGAGTGTCACTGGCCAACGGCGAAATATAATGATTGACCATATTAACGCGGCAAAAGCAGGCACCGCGCCCACATAACCAATCATCGACATTGACCAGTGCAAACTCACCTGATTACCTACCAACGCACCCGCCCCGATTCCAATATTAAATATGCCGGAGAATAGCGCCATCGCGACGTCGGTAGCATCTGGTGCCAGCGCCAGCACTTTAACCTGCATACCAAGCCCGATGATCATCATCGCGATCCCCCAGAAAATACTCAGCACCCCGAGGTGTATTTCACTGTTCGCCGCAGGTAGCAGCAGTGCCAGACACACCAGCAACAGCGCAATCGCCGTACTTACCAACGCAGACGCATATTGATTACCCAGTTTACCGAAAATCACGCTGCCAATAATGCCCGCACCACCGAGTAATAACAGTAATGCCGTGGCAAAGTTGGCGCTGAATCCCGCAATGTTTTGCACAAAAGGCTCGATATAGCTGTATGCCGTGTAATGGGCGGTGACAACCACCACAGTTAACAAATAAATGCTCATCAATGCCGGGCGGCGGAACAATAGCGGGAGGCTTTTCAATGAACCGGAATGCTCACTAGGCAGTAAGGGAAGTAACTTAATCAGGCACAAAAGGGTAACAAGCGCCCCAATACCAATCGCGAAGAAGGTCATTCGCCAGCCGAAATACTGCCCCACAATGCGCCCGAGCGGTAAACCTAAGACCATCGCCAGTGCTGTACCGGTGGCAATTAAACTCAAGGCCTGTGCCCGCTTCCCGGCCGGAGCCATACGGATCGCCAGAGACGCCGTAATCGACCAGAAAATCGCATGTGCAAAAGCCACACCAATGCGACTGATCACCAGAACGGTAAAGCTCCACGATAAAAACGACAGTACGTGGCTGGCAATAAACACCACAAACAGGCAGATCAGTAATTTGCGCCGTTCAACCTGACTGGTCATTAACATAAAAGGCAATGACATTAGCGCTACTACCCATGCGTAAATGGTCAACATGATGCCGACCTGAGCGGTTTGCATGTGAAAACTTTGCGCAATGTCAGAGAGCAGGCCAACAGGGACAAATTCGGTGGTGTTGAAGATGAAGGCGGCGACTGCCAGCGTAACGACCCGTAGCCACGCCACTTTGCGGGAAACAGTGTTTGTTGTCATAACAGATTATCGGGTGAGTTGCGAAAAAGTGATGAAATGATCTTAAAACGGTTAATGATGTGAATACAATGCATTTGTGATCTGGATCGCGTTTTCCGTTTCTCTGACGCTGATTCTGTTCCGCGTCAGAGAGTCGGTAACATCACGGTTTAATGACGTTCAGGGAGGTCTGGCGTTTTGGCGGTTGCGGGTATAGGTGGTCTGACAGGGGAGCGAGGCCTGTTTTTCACCAGGTCTTCGTGAGTAACTTTTGGCGGCGTTTCATTTTTTACAAACAGTTTGAGGGTCCTGCGCGCCATATGTTTGATAATTTTATCATCACTTAATGATGCTGGCATCAACACGTCATTCAGATCACTTTCATTGGGATTCATAAATTGGTGATAGTGCAATAACATATTGGCGAAAAATAAAAACAAGTACTGAAAATGAGGAGATTCTTGTTCTGCTAAAAGGGATAAGAAGCAGATGCAGACTTCGGGTTGTACATGTTTGTTAGAACCTAATGAATCCATCAGGCTTTGCAATAAATCCTCTTTTAATTCGCTGTCCGTTATGTCGAGAATGGCGGTGATCAAGTTAGGATCTTTATTGACGAACCATCTGTGAACCTCAGAGTTATTCCATAATCGGGGGAGTATGACAAAATTACCGCGAGAGATAAAATTCAGGACAAGCAAATCAAACTGGCGTAAGTAATCTGCAGCGGTATGGTGATCCGGAGGCAGGGGTTCAATATGTGGTGTATGCGCTCTTTTGATGGGGGCGCCAAGGTTGATCATTGGGAATTGTTCAATAAAATCATTCATAAACAGAAAGAGCACACGCTCGACGCCGGTCTGAAATACGCGCCCCATAGTGACAGGCTTTGGGTTGGGAGCACAAAAAATATTAATTTCTCCATCATGGCGAAAATTATCTAAATAAATAGGACTTAAATTTATTACTACCTGAAATTCAATATTTTCTTTGTGTCTTCCATTCTTGACGGGATAAGTGAGTTTAAACTGAACCTTTTCATTGTATAGTGTGTCGTTACCCCGAAAAGAAGTCCTCTGAATATATAATAAGTTATCAAGGTTGTTAAATATCTTTTTTGTGGCTGAGTTGGTGTTTAAAGACGTGCGCCACTCTTCATCACATATTATGGTACTGAGTACATCAATAAAATCCTTTAAAACTTCTTTTACTTGAGGTGCAATATTACGAGCGGGAAAATCATCAGGAAGAGATATGTAATTGCTGATGCTTACTGGCGTAACCATATTTGCCCCATATAGTCATAAGTCATCGGAACATCACTATATAGGGCATTTGAGCTGCAAGAACTATCAAAGGCAGGTGATGCGTGGCGCTGTTCCCATCATTCTTGCAGGTAACGGCTACTTACTTAAACATGCGCCGAATGTGATGGGCTGTGCTCAGCTCATTGCCCAAGTGTTTAAAGATGCGGGAATCCCGCAAGGCGTATATGGCTGGCTGAATGCCGACAACGACGGTGTCAGTCAGATGATTAAAGACTCGCGCATTGCTGCTGTCACGGTGAGCGGAAGTGTTCGTGCTGGAGCGGCTATTGGCGCACAGGCTGGAGCGGCACTGAAAAAATGCGTACTGGAACTGGGCGGTTCGGATCCATTTATTGTGCTTAACGATGCCGATCTGGAACTGGCGGTTAAAGCGGCGGTAGCCGGACGTTATCAGAATACCGGACAGGTTTGTGCAGCGGCAAAACGCTTTATTATCGAAGAGGGAATTGCTTCGGCATTTACCGAACGTTTTGTGTCAGCTGCGGCAGCCATTGAAAATGGGCGATCCCCGTGATGAAGAGAACGCTCTCGGACCAATGGCTCGTTTTGATTTACGTGATGAGCTGCATCATCAGGTGGAGAAAACCCTGGCGCAGGGTGCGCGTTTGTTACTGGGCGGGGAAAAGATGGCTGGGGCAGGTAACTACTATCCGCCAACGGTTCTGGCGAATGTTACCCCAGAAATGACCTCGTTTCGGGAAGAAATGTTTGGCCCCGTTGCTGCAATCACCATTGCGAAAGATGCAGAACATGCGCTGGAACTGGCTAATGATAGTGAGTTCGGCCTTTCAGCGACCATTTTTACCACCGACGAAACACAGGCCAGACAGATGGCGGCACGTCTGGAATGCGGTGGGGTGTTTATCAATGGTTATTGTGCCAGCGACGCGCGAGTGGCCTTTGGTGGCGTGAAAAAGAGTGGCTTTGGTCGTGAGCTTTCCCATTTCGGCTTACACGAATTCTGTAATATCCAGACAGTGTGGAAAGACCGGATCTGACGCGACATATTCAGCTCTGATATACTCGCAGGTCTTTTCAGACCTGCGGTCCAGGAGTAGAAAGTGGCAGTCGCCATGGATAATGCAATTTTAGAAAACATCTTGCGGCAAGTGCGGCCGCTCATTGGTCAGGGTAAAGTCGCGGATTATATTCCGGCGCTGGCTACAGTAGACGGTTCCCGATTGGGGATTGCTATCTGTACCGTTGACGGACAGCTTTTTCAGGCCGGAGACGCGCAAGAACGTTTTTCCATTCAGTCTATTTCCAAAGTGCTGAGTCTCGTTGTCGCCATGCGTCATTACTCCGAAGAGGAAATCTGGCAACGCGTCGGCAAAGATCCGTCTGGATCACCGTTCAATTCTTTAGTGCAACTGGAAATGGAACAGGGTATTCCGCGTAATCCGTTCATTAATGCCGGTGCGCTGGTGGTCTGCGATATGTTGCAAGGGCGACTAAGCGCACCACGGCAACGTATGCTGGAAGTCGTGCGCGGCTTAAGCGGTGTGTCTGATATTTCATACGATACGGTGGTAGCGCGTTCCGAATTTGAACATTCCGCGCGAAATGCGGCTATCGCCTGGCTGATGAAGTCGTTTGGCAATTTCCATCATGACGTGACAACCGTTCTGCAAAACTACTTTCATTACTGCGCTCTGAAAATGAGCTGTGTAGAGCTGGCCCGGACGTTTGTCTTTCTGGCTAATCAGGGGAAAGCTATTCATATTGATGAACCTGTGGTGACGCCAATGCAGGCGCGGCAAATTAACGCGCTGATGGCGACCAGTGGTATGTACCAGAACGCGGGGGAGTTTGCCTGGCGGGTGGGACTACCGGCGAAATCTGGCGTTGGTGGCGGTATTGTGGCGATTGTTCCGCATGAAATGGCCATCGCAGTCTGGAGTCCGGAACTGGATGATGCAGGTAACTCGCTTGCGGGTATCGCCGTCCTTGAACAATTGACGAAACAGTTAGGGCGTTCGGTTTATTAATGCAGTCTCTCGATCCACTCTTCGCGCGTTTATCCCGTTCAAAATTTCGCTCTCGCTTTCGTCTGGGCATGAAAGAGCGTCAGTATTGCCTGGAGAAAGGCGCGCCAGTCATCGAACAACATGCGGCGGATTTTGTCGCTAAACGTCTTGCTCCGGCATTACCGGCTAATGACGGTAAGCAAACCCCCATGCGCGGGCATCCGGTGTTTATCGCTCAGCACGCCACCGCGACCTGCTGTCGCGGTTGTCTGGCTAAGTGGCATAACATTCCGCAGGGTGTTTCGTTAAGCGAAGAACAACAACGTTATATCGTGGCGGTAATCTATCACTGGCTGGTTGTACAGATGAATCAGCCATGAGAATTGCGGAAAACGATAAAATAGCATTCCCAGGGTACCTTTATTTGCCGCCGCTGTTAGCGAACATGCTATCCTTTATGAGAATTTACTTATCACGTTGA
>NZ_JBQZXC010000129.1:0-9562 GCF_053555815.1 Shigella sp. SIG6
TTTATCCAAGCTTAGAGTATCGCGGTATCGTTTTGTTTTGCAGCACTATTTTTATTACATTCACTCAAAACATATTACGTCTTGTTTCATCTTTGTTGATGATGTTTTATCATGCCTGCAAAGATTAAATAATCAGCACTTACCCGCCGTATCCTAGAGTTGTTCCGTGTCAGATCAGATTATCGCCCGCGTCTCGCAATCCCTTGCCAAAGAACAGTCACTGGAAAGTCTGGTCCGACAGCTTCTGGAGATGCTGGAAATGGTCACTGATATGGAATCAACCTACCTGACCAAAGTGGATGTCGAAGCGCGCCTGCAGCATATTATGTTTGCCCGTAACAGCCAGAAAATGCACATCCCGGAGAATTTTACCGTCTCGTGGGATTACTCGTTATGCAAACGCGCCATTGATGAAAACTGCTTTTTCAGCGATGAAGTCCCTGACCGTTAGGGCGACTGTATTGCGGCACGCAATCTTGGCATCACCACATTTCTGAGCACGCCAATTCACTTACCGGATGGATCATTCTATGGCACGCTTTGCGCCGCCAGCAGTGAGAAGCGCCAGTGGAGTGAACGCGCGGAACAGGTTTTACAGTTATTCGCCGGACTGATTGCACAATATATTCAAAAAGAGGCACTGGTTGAACAGCTGCACGAAGCCAATGCTGCGCTGATTGCGCAATCGTATACCGACTCGTTAACCGGGCTACCGAATCGGCGGGCGATTTTTGAAAATCTGACGACGCTGTTTTCCCTCGCCCGGCATCTTAACCATAAGATAATGATCGCGTTTATCGATCTGGATAACTTCAAATTAATCAATGATCGTTTTGGTCATAATAGTGGCGATCTGTTTCTCATTCAGGTTGGCGAGCGCCTTAATACGCTCCAGCAAAATGGCGAAGTTATTGGTCATCTCGGTGGTGATGAGTTTTTGGTTGTTTCACTAAACAACGAGAATGCGGATATTTCGTCGCTGCGAGAACGTATTCAACAGCAAATACGTGGAGAATATCACTTAGGTGATGTTGATTTGTATTATCCCGGTGCCAGTCTTGGCATAGTAGAAGTCGATCCTGAAACAACCGATGCAGACAGTGCCCTGCATGCTGCCGATATTGCGATGTATCAGGAGAAAAAACACAAACAGAAAACACCTTTTGTCGCGCATCCAGCGCTACATTCCTGAGGCGTATTCACATCCTTTTGATTGGTGATAACATGCGAATCGGTATTATTTTTCCGGTTGTAATCTTCATTACAGCGGTCGTATTTTTAGCATGGTTTTTTATTGGCGGCTATGCTGCCCCGGGAGCATAAAGATGAAAAAAACAACGATTATTATGATGGGTGTGGCGATTATTGTCGTACTCGGCACTGAGCTGGGATGGTGGTAACGTCACCTCTAAAAAATAGCAAAGGCTGCCTGTGTGCAGCCTTTGTGCAATTTAAGCGTTAACTTTTAATCTTCCTGTAGATAAATAGCACGACAATCGCACCAATAACGGCTGAAGCGGTAGTGGCATTTCCGAACATGGTATCGCCCATTTCCATAATCTGCTGGCGCAGGTGTTTAAGGACTAATGACATCGGCGGCGGTATTTTCCGCCGCTGGGCTGATTTTTGATGGAGTACAGCAATGTCAGACTATCAAATGTTTGAAGTACAGGTGAGCCAGGTTGAACCCCTTACCGAACAGGTGAAACGCTTCACGCTGGTGGCAACCGATGGCAAACCGCTGCCTGCGTTCACCGGAGGAAGTCACATCCTAGTGCAGATGAGCGATGGTGATAACCAGTACAGCAATGCGTATTCACTACTGAGTTCACCGCATAACACCTCTAGTTATCAGATTGCCGTTCGACTGGAAGAAAACTCGCGCGGCGGTTCCCGCTTTTTGCATCAGCAGGTAAAAGTGGGCGATCGGTTAACGATCGCCTAATAACCTGTTTGCGCTAATTCCCTCAGCCAGAAAGCATCTGTTTATCGCGGGCGGTATTGGTATCACCCCTTTCCTGTCGCACATGGCAGAGCTGCAACACAGCGACGTCGACTGGCAGCTACATTACTGCTCGCGAAATCCAGAAAGTTGCGCATTTCGTGATGAGCTAGTCCAGCATCCGCAGGCTGAGAAAGTCCATTTGCATCATTCATCAACCGGAACACGACTGGAATTAGCGCGATTATTGGCGGATATCGAACCTGGCACACACGTTTATACCTGTGGCCCCGAGGCGCTAATTGAAGCGGTAAGAAGTGAAGCTGCGCGTCTGGACATCGCCGCCGATACGCTGCACTTTGAGCAATTTGCTATCGAAGACAAAACCGGCGATGCATTTACCCTGGTGCTTGCCCGTTCCGGAAAAGAGTTTGTGGTGCCGGAAGAGATGACTATTTTGCAGGTTATTGAAAATAATAAAGCCGCGAAAGTGGAATGTTTATGTCGTGAAGGGGTATGCGGAACCTGCGAAACGGCAATACTGGAAGGTGAAGCTGACCATCGGGATCAGTATTTTAGCGATGAAGAGCGTGCCAGCCAGCAAAGTATGTTGATCTGTTGTTCGCGTGCGAAGGGTAAACGCCTGGTGTTGGATTTGTAGTTTGCCAAAGCCGGATGTGGCGCTGAGCGCGCCCAGTCCGGCTTCGGAAGATTTTACTGCGGATATTCCTGCAATAAATTGTGTAATGCTTCCGCCATCAGCTCACCACGCCAGCCGGAAATCAGCTCCGGCAAATTGTTCTGCGGTTTCAGTTTCCAGTGCCAGTTCAGCAGTTGGTTGATTTGCCGACGCGATGCCAGCAATTCGGCGCTGATCTTATGCGTTTCGCTCACGTCAGTAATCAGCGACTTAATCGCTTTAAACGCTTTACGATAACCAGGCATGTCCATCAGGTTAAGCATCGGCTGCGGTAAGGCATCTTCCGGCAATGTCTGCGCTTTTTCCACCAGCGCCAGCAGCGTTTTACCGTGAAAGCGGATTTCGCTACCGGATAAACCCAGGCTGTCCAGTTCGCCTAAACTTCCCGGCATATAACGCGCGACCGACCACAAATGCTCTTCACGCACGACAAAGTTCACCGCCAGATCACGCTCTCGCGCCTTGCGCAGTCGCCAGTCGGCTAACAGTTGCAGACAGGCCAGTTGGCGTGTGCGTAACTGCCAGGCATTGGTGATATCACGCCAGGCATCTTCCGGCGCAACGACTTCCTGACGACGCATTTGCATCAGGCGGCATTCATCCAGCGCCGCAGGTAGCCAGCCGGAGGCCTCCGTTTCTACCATAAGCTTGGCGGTGATCGGTAACAGATACCAGACATCCGCCGCTGCGTATTCACACTGACGTTCGGTCAGCGGTCTGGCCAGCCAGTCGGTGCGCGATTCACTCTTGTCCAGCGTAACGCCGGAATACTCTTCCACCATGGAAGCGAAACCCCATGACATCGGGCGTCCGCAGAAGGCAGCAAGGATTTGCGTGTCAATCAAGGGTTGTGGTAATTCGCCAAAGACATTGAGGAACACTTCCAGATCTTCACTGCCTGCATGGAGAAATTTTGTGATGGACGGATCGCGCAGGATCGCTTTCAGCGGTGACCAGTCGGTGATCCCGAGAGGATCAATTAGCGCCAGATGCTCGCCATCGAAAAGTTGAATCAACCCCAGCTGCGGGTAATAAGTGCGCGTACGAACAAATTCAGTATCCAGGGCTATCGCCGGAAAGGCACGGACGGCTTCACACAAAGAAGCCAGCGCATCGTCCGTGGTAATCATTTGGTAATTCAAATTGTTTTCTCTTTAGTGGGCGTCAAAAAAAACGCCGGATTAACCGGCGTCTGACGACTGACTTAACGCTCAGGCTTTATTGTCCACTTTGCCGCGCGCTTCGTCACGTAATTCTCGTCGCAAAATTTTTCCGACGTTAGATTTCGGTAACTCATCACGAAACTCCACCAGCTTCGGTACTTTGTATCCCGTGAGCTGACGGCGGCAAAAAGTCACCAGTGACTCTTCGGTAAGCGATGGATCTTTTTTCACTACGAAGATTTTCACCGCTTCACCACTGGAGCCGGAAGGTACGCCAACAGCCGCGACTTCCTGTACGCCAGGATGCTGCATGACGACATCTTCAATCTCGTTGGGATAGACGTTAAAACCGGAAACCAGAATCATGTCTTTTTTACGATCGACAATGCGCAGGAATCCTTCTTCATCCATCACCGCGATGTCGCCGGTGTGTAACCAGCCATTTTTGATGATCTCATCTGTAGCATCCGGACGCTGCCAGTAACCCAGCATCACCTGCGGTCCTTTGACACAAAGCTCACCCGGTTGACCCGGTGGTACTTCGTTGTCGTCGTCATCCACCAGTTTGGCTTCCGTCGATGGCACCGGCAAACCGATGCTACCGCTATGATAATCAATATCATACGGGTTAACGCTCACCAGCGGCGCGCACTCGGTCAGGCCATAACCTTCCAGCAGATACTGTCCGGTCAGTTTCACCCAGCGTTCTGCCACCACTTGCTGAACAGGCATCCCACCGCCTGCGGAAAGATGCAGACTGGAGAAATCCAGCTGCTGGAACTCTTTATTGTTCAGCAACGCATTGAACAAGGTGTTAACGCCAGTGATAGCGGTAAACGGATATTTCGCTAACTCTTTTACCAACCCTGGAATATCACGCGGGTTAGTGATAAGCAGGTTCTGCCCACCCAGTTCGATAAACAGCAGGCAGTTAATGGTCAGGGCAAAAATGTGATACAGCGGCAGTGCCGTTACTACCAGTTCTTTACCTGGATGCAGCAACGGCCCATAGGTGGCGTTGACCTGTTCCAGGTTCGCCAGCATATTGCGGTGAGTCAGCATCGCGCCTTTCGCCACACCTGTGGTGCCGCCGGTATATTGCAGGAAGGCTAAATCTTCCGGCACCAGTTCGGGTTTGACGTACTGCATCCGGTAGCCGTTATGCAGTGCGCTACGAAATGAAATGGCATCTGGCAGATGGTATTTCGGCACCAAACGCTTGATGTATTTAACAACGAAATTGACTACCGTGCCTTTTGCCGTAGATAGCTGATCGCCCATACGGGTCAGAATTACGTGCTGAACGGCGGTTTTATCAACCACTTTTTCCAGAGTGTGGGCAAAGTTAGACACGATAACAATCGCCGATGCGCCGCTATCGTTAAGCTGATGCTCAAGCTCACGCGGGGTATACAACGGGTTAACGTTTACGACGATTATCCCGGCACGCAAAATGCCAAATAGCGCCACCGGATATTGCAATAAGTTAGGCATCATCAACGCAACGCGATCGCCTTTCTTCAGCCCCAACCCTTGTTGCAAATAAGCGGCAAACGCGCGACTGCGTTCTTCCAGCTTGCGGAAGGTCATCACCTCCCCCATATTCACAAACGCAGGCTGATCGGCGTAGCGCGCGACCGACTGCTCAAACATATCTACCAGAGATTGATAACGGTCAGGGTTGATCTCCGTCGGAACGTCCGCGGGATAACGGTTAAGCCAAACCTTCTTCAATTCTTCACCTCTAAAATGCGTGTTCGTCGTCATCGCAACCCCAAATGATATACACGCTGTTAACATAATATTAACTCATCATACCAGCTTGATAATTACCCAACGAAAAGGTTGCGAAGCGCGTCACTATTTATTTTTATCTTTACCGTAAGAATGCAGAAACAGCGGACCAGCCGCTGTTTCTGCATTCTTTAAAAACAAGCAATTATTCGGTTACAACTGTTTGTACTCTCGCGGGGCCGGGATTATACCAGCCCCATCCGCCGTAGCCATAGGGCCAGCCACGACCGCCATAAAACCATGGATCAATCGGCTGAGGCGGCATAATCACCTGCTGGGTTAAATGCCAACGTTTGTAACCCGTTACTTGCATCACCATAAATTTATAGGGCGTATTGCCGATTTTGCCGTCAACCGCACCGGTGATTGGCCCGACTACCGTAACCAGTTGTCCACGGAAATCCACCGGGTCCAGAAAACCGTTCACATCGGCATAAATGCGACCGCGAGAAGGTTCTCCCAGCGTCGGCCTAGCTCCGCTGTCCAGCGGTACGGTAGCAATTTCCAGGCGGGTTTTCCCTTGCTGGTTTTGTACCGCAACCACTTTGCCACCAAAGCGTGCCTCCTGACCAACGTACAGCTGCGGCGCACTCATCACCCGAACTAAATCTTGTTGCGGCGTGGGACTGCTGCCTTTAATGGCGTCCGGCACAGTGACACAACCGCTCAGCATTAGCGCAAACGTACCAGCCAGTATGCCTTTGATAACATTCTTTTGAACCGCCATGATGCGACTCCTTTTTTTCTCAGGGCATACTCTTAAGATTCATTCTTTGCCCGGAAGTTTCTTCCATGCGACGTTGTTACGCAAATAAACCGGCTCGGCATGTTCCACCGCCACCGTTTTACCCTCGGCAAACATCTGACAAGCAATCGGCAGCATATCTTCTGCAGCGGGGAGTAACACTTCGCCATCGCGCAAAACCAGCCCGCTCTCTTTACCGAGATCCGGCCAGGCTTGCCAGCCCGTCCCTACCGTCACCCATTCGCCGGAAAGCTGTTGCATTCGTTCATGAACGAGTTCGGGTTTGAGTACGGCTTCGGTTTCTTCACCGTGCCAGATACCGTTTTCATCACGCTGATATTCGGCCCAGTAAACTTCGCCCATTCGCGCGTCAATGGCTGACAGCACGCGTGTTGCGCCGTTTTTGCGCCACGCCCCTTGCGCCATCGTCATTAGCGTGGAGACGCCAATCATCGGTAATTCCGCGCCAAGCGCCAGCCCTTGCGCGATGCCAATACCAATGCGCACGCCGGTAAAGCTACCGGGGCCGCGCCCGTAAGCCAGAGCGTTAATATCAGTCAGGGAAGTTCCGCTGGTGGTCAGGATATCCTGCACCATCGGTAAGATTCGTTGAGTATGTTCACGAGGGCAAAGCTCAAAATGAGCGTTGACAGTACCGTCGTTCCACAGGGCGACAGAGCAGGCCTCTGTCGCGGTATCGATAGCCAGAATTCGCATGGGTCTTCGTGCTTAGATCAATAAAAAGGCGCGCATCATACCATACTCCGTAACAAATTACCTGGAGAATGGTATCGCAAGGAAACGAACCGCACGGGCAATGTCACGGGTGCGTGGCGCGGGCGGCAGACTGGCGAGAAACGTCGCGCCGTAAGGACGCATCACCAGCCGATAGTCACAAATCACCAGCACGCCACGATCGTCGGCGTCGCGAATCAGTCGACCTACCCCCTGTTTGAGAGTAATGACGGCATCTGGTAGTTGCACTTCATCGAACGGGTCGCCACCGCGCAAACGACAATCTTCCATGCGCGCTTTTAACAGTGGATCATCCGGCGAGGTAAACGGCAATTTGTCGATAATTACCAATGACAATGTATCGCCACGCACGTCCACCCCTTCCCAGAAACTACTGGTTGCCACAAGAAGCGCATTACCGGCACTGACAAACTGCTGCAACAGTTGGCCTTTACTGGTTTCCCCCTGCAACAAAACGGGAAGCGTCATGGTAGCGCGGAACTGCTCGGCCAGATCGCGCATCATGGCGTGCGAGGTACAAAGCATAAAACAACGACCGTTGTTAGCTTCGATGATCGGTCGCAGCATTGCCGCTAACTGGCGAGCAGAACCTGGCTGGTTGGTTTGCGGCAGATTGCGCGGCACACAGAGTAACGCCTGGCGGCTGTAATCAAACGGGCTTGGCAATAGCAACGACTCCGCCTGTTCTATCCCAAGCCGCGAGGTGAAATGATGCAGATCGTCGTTCACCGACAGCGTTGCTGAGGTGAAGATCCAGCTACCGGGCTTTTGCGCCATTAACTCTTTGAATTTATCCGCCACGCTGAGCGGCGTGAGCGCCAGAGTAAAATGGCGCGAAGTGCATTCGTACCAGTAGCTGTAGCCCGGCTGATTGATCTCTTTTAGCCGCTTCAGCCGTGTGCGATACAACGTGGCGCGCTCAAATGCCGCATCCAGCAAGGCGGAACGCCCCAGTGACAGTTTCGCCACGTCATAACAAAGTTCCAAGGTGTCATCGAGCAGTAAAAATGCCCGCTGAATTTGCGGATTAGCTAACAGCTCACGCAGGTTACCGCGATAACCTGGCTCACCGAGTTGCAGACGAAAATCCTGCGCACTCTGGGCAAGACGATCAGCGCACTTTTGTAACTGCTGGGTGTCTTTTAATTCGGTGCGGTAGGCGATGGTGATGTCTTTTGCCAGGTCGAGCAGTTGTCGACTGGAGAGTGACTGACCAAAATACTGGCTGGCAATGTCCGGTAGCTGGTGGGCTTCGTCGAAGATCATGACGTCCGCTTCAGGGATCAACTCGCCAAATCCACTCTCTTTAACCACCATATCCGCCAGAAAGAGATGATGGTTTACCACCACCACATCGGCGTCCATCGCTTTTTTACGTGCTTTGACCACAAAGCAATCTTTATACATCGGGCAGTCGCTGCCAAGACAGTTGTCGTTGGTGCTGGTGACCAGCGGCCACGCCTGTGAATCTTCCGCCACGCTGACGCAGGTGCTGATATCACCATCGACTGTTTGATTAGACCAGGAGCGCAGCAGGATCACATCGCTTAAGATTTGTACCGGCAGATCGCCCCCCGCCAGCGCCTGCTGTTCGAGACGTTCGAGGCAGAGGTAGTTTGAGCGCCCTTTCAGCAGCGCCACGTTGCCCGTATATTTCAATGCCTTTGAGACTGTTGGCAAATCGCGGCTGTAGAGCTGATCCTGCAACGCTTTTGAGCCGGTCGAGATAATGACTTTCTTTTTCGCCCGCAGCGCAGGAGCCAGGTAAGCGTAGGTTTTGCCCGTACCGGTTCCTGCTTCCACCACCAGCGGCTGGCCTTTTTCTATCGCCTGGGTGACGGCTACCGCCATCTGTCGCTGTGGTTCTCGCGGCTTAAAGCCTGGTATCGCTTTCGCCAGCTGACCGTCTGGTGCAAAATCGTCCGTCACACTACCCCCTGTTGATTTGAACAGGGATTATGTCAGGATGAGGGCGCTTTCGCCAGTTGAAGTGGTGACGGCAACCTTACATTGTGGCAGTCTTTGCAGCACGAAAATGGAAGTATAATGAGGACAAAATGATGACTATCGTTCGTATCGATGCTGAAGCCCGCTGGTCTGATGTAGTAATCCACAACAACACGCTCTACTACACTGGTGTACCGGAAAACCTCGACGCCGATGCCTTTGAGCAAACCGCCAACACGCTGGCACAGATTGGCGCCGTGCTGGAAAAACAGGGCAGCAATAAATCGAGCATTCTGGATGCCACCATTTTCCTGGCCGATAAAAACGACTTCGCGGCGATGAATAAAGCGTGGGATGCTTGGGTTGTCGCGGGTCATGCGCCGGTGCGCTGCACGGTACAAGCGGGTTTGATGAACCCGAAGTATAAAGTTGAAATTAAGATTGTGGCTGCGGTGTAAGCTTTATCGAAGCAAAATAAGTCAGACGATAATTTATCGATAATACTGGTCGGTTTT
>NZ_JBQZXC010000130.1:0-9405 GCF_053555815.1 Shigella sp. SIG6
TGTGGGCTTTCTATACATGGTGTGGCTATTTCGTCTGGGCAATGGCGCGATACATCTGGGTGATGAGCCGGATCCCCGATGCCCCCGTGTCGGGATTTGAAAGTGATTTAGGATCTACCGCGGGGAAGTGGTTAGGAGCATTGGTCGGATTTCTGTTTATGGCCCTGGTTGGTGCCTTGTTAGGCGGCATTGCATGGTACACCCGACCTCGTCCCGCACGTTGCAGACGCTATGAATAAAAACTGCTAAGGTTGCGACTCTTTGGCAACGGAGCGCGTATGGAGTTACAACACTGGCAGGCACAGTTCGAGAACTGGTTGAAAAACCATCATCAACATCAGGACGCGGCGCATGACCTGTGTCATTTTCGCCGTGTCTGGGCTACGGCACAGAAACTGGCGGCAGATGACGATGTCGATATGCTGGTGATTTTAACCGCCTGTTATTTTCACGATATCGTGAGCCTGGCAAAAAATCATCCGCAACGGCAGCGTTCTTCAATCCTGGCGGCAGAAGAGACGCGTCGCCTGCTCCGTGAAGAGTTCGTGCAATTTCCGGCGGAGAAAATTGAGGCCGTTTGTCATGCCATTGCCGCTCACAGTTTCAGCGCGCAAATCGCCCCCTTAACAACGGAAGCTAAAATCGTCCAGGATGCGGATCGGCTGGAAGCCCTGGGGGCGATTGGCCTGGCGCGCGTATTTGCCGTTTCAGGGGCATTGGGCTTGGCGCTGTTTGATGGCGAAGATCCGTTCGCACAGCATCGCCCGCTTGATGATAAACGCTACGCGCTGGATCATTTCCAGACAAAGTTACTGAAATTACCGCAAACCATGCAAACCGCAAGAGGCAAGCAGCTGGCACAGCACAACGCGCAATTTTTAGTCGAGTTTATGGCGAAGCTCGGTGCCGAACTGGCGGGGGAGGATGAAGGTATCGATCACAAGGTGATAGATGCGTTTTCACCCGCTGGCTGAGCGCGTGGCCCTAAACGGCAGTAATTATGTTAACCTGTCGGCCATCTCAGATGGCCGGTTAAATCTATGCAGGAAAATATATCAGTAACCGATTCATACAGCACCGGGAATGCCGCACAGGCAATGCTGGAGAAACTGCTGCAAATTTATGATGTTAAAATGCTGGTGGCGCAGCTTAATGGTGTGGGTGAGAATCACTGGAGCGCGGCAATTTTAAAACGTGCGCTGGCGAATGACTCGGCATGGCACCGTTTAAGTGAGAAAGAGTTTGCCCATCTGCAAACGTTGTTACCCAAACCACCGGAACATCATCCGCATTATGCGTTTCGCTTTATCGATCTATTTGCCGGAATTGGCGGCATCCGTCGTGGTTTTGAATCGATTGGTGGACAGTGCGTGTTTACCAGCGAATGGAACAAACATGCGGTACGCACTTATAAAGCCAACCATTATTGCGACCCGGCGACGCATCATTTTAATGAAGATATCCGCGACATCACCCTCAGTCATCAAGAAGGCGTGAGTGATGAGGCGGCGGCGGAACATATTCGTCAACACATTCCTGAACACGATGTTTTACTGGCCGGTTTCCCTTGTCAGCCATTTTCGCTGGCTGGCGTATCGAAAAAGAACTCGCTCGGGCGGGCGCACGGTTTTGCCTGCGATACCCAGGGCACGCTGTTCTTTGATGTGGTGCGCATTATCGACGCGCGTCGTCCGGCGATGTTTGTGCTCGAAAACGTCAAAAACCTGAAGAGTCACGATAAGGGAAAAACGTTCCGCATCATCATGCAGACGCTGGACGAACTGGGCTATGACGTTGCCGATGCAGAAGATAACGGGCCGGACGATCCGAAAATCATCGATGGTAAACATTTCCTGCCGCAGCACCGTGAACGCATCGTGCTGGTGGGTTTTCGTCGCGATCTGAATCTGAAAGCCGATTTTACTCTGCGTGATATCAGCGAATGTTTCCCTGCACAGCGAGTGACGCTGGCGCAGCTGCTGGACCCGATGGTTGAGGCGAAATATATCCTGACGCCGGTGCTGTGGAAGTACCTCTATCGATATGCGAAAAAACATCAGGCGCGCGGTAACGGCTTCGGTTATGGAATGGTTTATCCGAACAATCCGCAAAGCGTCACCCGTACGCTGTCTGCTCGTTATTACAAAGATGGCGCGGAAATTTTAATCGATCGCGGTTGGGATATGGCCACGGGTGAGAAAGACTTTGACGATCCGCTGAATCAGCAACATCGTCCACGTCGGTTAACGCCTCGTGAATGCGCGCGCTTAATGGGTTTTGAAGCGCCGGGAGAAGCGAAATTCCGCATTCCGGTTTCGGACACTCAGGCCTATCGCCAGTTCGGCAACTCGGTGGTCGTGCCGGTCTTTGCCGCGGTGGCAAAACTGCTTGAGCCAAAAATCAAACAAGCGGTGGCGTTGCGTCAGCAAGAGGCACAACATGGTCGACGTTCACGATAAGGCCACCCGCAGCAAAAATATGCGCGCGATTGCCACGCGTGATACGGCGATTGAGAAGCGCCTCGCCAGTTTGTTAACCGGGCAGGGCCTTGCGTTTCGCGTTCAGGACGCCAGTCTGCCCGGACGCCCGGATTTTGTCGTTGATGAATATCGCTGCGTGATATTTACCCACGGCTGCTTCTGGCATCATCATCACTGCTATCTGTTTAAAGTGCCTGCGACTCGAACTGAGTCCTGGCTGGAGAAGATAGGTAAAAATGTTGAACGCGATCGCCGCGATATCAGTCGCTTGCAGGAGCTCGGCTGGCGCGTACTGATTGTCTGGGAGTGTGCGTTACGTAGGCGCGAGAAGCTGACGGATGCGGCGCTTACCGAGCGTCTGGAAGAGTGGATCTGCGGCGAAGGTGCCAGCGCGCAGATCGACACGCAGGGGATTCATTTACTCGCTTGATGCATCCTGAATAACTGGTGCGACAACGGGTTTGGCTGGGAAGAGATATTTTCCCAACGTGACCAGTACCACCGCGAAAACAATTACGCCGAGCGCCAGCCATTCAATCTTCGACAGCGTTTCGCCACCCAGTCCCGTACCCAGCAAGACCGCGACCACCGGGTTAACGTAGGCGTAGCTGGTGGCGAGAGCCGGACTGACATTACGGATTAAATACATATAAGCGTTAATGGCGATAATCGAACCAAACAGCGCCAGATAGCCGACCGCAAGGAAGCCTGACAGGGAAGGGAGCGCCGTCAGTTTTTCACCCGCAATCATCGATGCGATCATTAACACCACGCCTGCCGCCAGCATCTCAATCGCACCCGCCATCATCCCTACAGGTAAGGTAATGCGCGAGCCATAAACTGAGCCAAACGCCCAGCTAATCGAGCCGATTAAAATCAGAATCGCGCCCCACGGATTGCCGCTTAAATTTCCACCGCTATTGAGCATGATGATTCCGGCAAGCCCAATGGCAATACCCACCCATTCCAGTTTGCGCGTTTTAATGCCAAACAGGCGACTGAAGCACAGGGTAAAGAGGGGCACGGTTGCAATCACTACGGCGGCGATGCCGGAAGGAACATTTTGATGTTCGGCAACCGTCACCATGCCATTACCGACAGCCAGCAATAACAGGCCAATCAGCGCGGCATTGAGCAGCGGACGTAGCGGGGGAAGTTTGTGTCCGCGCAGTAGCAAAAATGCCAGCAATAAAATACCGGCTGCCAGGAATCGAATGCCCGCCATCATTAACGGAGGCCAGCTTTCCACGCCAATCCGAATGACAAAATAGGTTGAGCCCCAAATGATATACAACGCAAACAGCGCGCCAAAAAGCGGTAACAACTGGCGGAAACGCATAATCCCTCACGGCGGAAATAAAAAGGTGGTTCATAGTAAACGTGAAAATCATTCTGCTGGCGAGAGATATAATTGCACTTGATTGTTAAATAAATGTTGACCTGTGAAGCAAGTATCAGAGCTGCCGTTTTTGCTTCATACTTACACCCTTCAACAATAAAAATGAGAGGGAATGCTTTTGGCCGGGAGTAGTTTACTGACGTTGCTCGATGATATCGCCACACTGCTGGACGATATCTCTGTGATGGGCAAACTGGCGGCGAAGAAAACCGCCGGTGTATTAGGGGATGATTTATCGCTCAATGCGCAACAAGTTTCAGGCGTGCGGGCCAACCGGGAACTTCCCGTGGTCTGGGGCGTGGCGAAAGGATCGCTGATCAATAAAGTGATTCTGGTGCCGCTGGCGCTGATCATCAGTGCGTTTATCCCGTGGGCGATTACGCCACTGTTGATGATTGGTGGCGCGTTTCTCTGCTTTGAAGGGGTAGAGAAAGTGCTGCATATGCTGGAGGCGCGTAAACATAAAGAAGATCCAGCGCAGAGCCAGCAGCGTCTGGAGAAGCTGGCGGCGCAGGATCCGCTGAAGTTTGAAAAGGACAAAATTAAAGGGGCGATTCGTACCGATTTTATTTTGTCTGCGGAAATCGTCGCCATCACGCTGGGGATTGTGGCAGAGGCGCCGTTGCTTAATCAGGTGCTGGTGCTTTCAGGCATCGCGCTGGTAGTGACCGTGGGCGTCTACGGTCTGGTAGGGGTTATCGTTAAGATTGATGACCTAGGGTATTGGCTGGCGGAAAAATCCAGCGCGCTGATGCAGGCATTAGGTAAAGGGTTATTGATTATCGCGCCTTGGCTGATGAAAGCATTATCGATTGTCGGCACGCTGGCGATGTTCCTCGTCGGCGGCGGGATTGTGGTACATGGTATTGCGCCGCTGCATCACGCGATTGAACATATCGCCGGGCAGCAAAGTGCAGTGGTGGCGATGATATTACCGACTGTTTTAAATCTGATTCTTGGATTTATCATCGGCGGCATCGTGGTGCTGGGAGTGAAAGCAGTAGCGAAAATGCGCGGTCAGGCACATTAATACTCGCACTGGCTATTATGCAAAATTCGCCATCTTCAACTAAGGTGAACAAGTTTCACTCGAAAAAAGGAGGCGAGTATGAGCTTTATGGTTAGTGAGGAAGTTACGGTTAAAGAGGGCGGCCCGCGGATGATTGTCACTGGATACTCCAGCGGTATGGTTGAGTGTCGTTGGTATGACGGTTACGGGGTCAAGCGGGAAGCTTTTCATGAAACCGATCTTGTTCCGGGGGAGGGGAGTCGTTCTGCGGAAGAAGTTTGAAAGGGTATCATTAACACCAGGCCGGATCACATCCGGCCTGGTGTCCCAATGCCTGCAATGAATGATAGTCGCGTCTTATCATGCCACCATTATAAAATTATCGCTGTTTTGCGGTACGCTATTGCCGGGTTATGCCAGAATCATAAAAAAGCAGGTTGGGAGTCGTCAGGGTGCAGCACGAGACAAAAATGGAGAACCAGAGCTGGTTGAAAAAACTCGCACGCCGCCTGGGGCCCGGTCATGTCGTTAATCTCTGCTTTATCGTGGTATTGCTTTTTTCCACCTTGCTCACCTGGCGTGAAGTGGTGGTGCTGGAAGATGCCTATATCTCCAGCCAGCGTAATCATCTGGAAAACGTAGCCAACGCGCTCGATAAGCATTTGCAGTATAACGTCGACAAACTGATCTTTTTGCGTAATGGCATGCGCGAAGCTCTCGTGGCGCCACTGGATTTCACCTCTCTGCGTAATGCCGTAACCGAGTTCGAACAGCATCGCGACGAGCACGCCTGGCAAATCGAACTCAACCGACGGCGCACCCTGCCAGTCAATGGCGTATCGGATGCATTAGTCAGCGAGGGGAATTTCCTGTCTCGCGAAAATGAAAGCCTCGACAATGAAATTACCGCTGCACTGGAAGTTGGTTACTTGCTGCGACTGGCGCACAACTCCTCGTCGATGGTTGAACAGGCGATGTATGTCTCGCGTGCTGGATTTTACGTTTCGACGCAGCCGACCTTGTTTACACGCAATGTACCAACGCGTTATTACGGCTATGTTACCCAACCCTGGTTTATCGGCCATTCGCAACGAGAAAATCGTCACCGCGCGGTACGCTGGTTCACTTCGCAACCGGAACACGCCAGCAATACTGAACCGCAGGTTACCGTCAGTGTTCCGGTAGACAGTAATAACTACTGGTATGGCGTGCTGGGGATGAGTATTCCCGTGCGTACTATGCAGCAATTTTTAAGAAACGCCATCGATAAAAACCTCGATGGTGAGTATCAGCTCTATGACAGTAAGCTGAGATTTTTGACCTCTTCCAATCCTGACCATCCAACAGGGAATATTTTTGATCCTCGTGAACTGGCCTTGCTGGCGCAGGCAATGGAACATGACACGCGGGGCGGCATTCGTATGGACAGTCGCTATGTTAGCTGGGAACGTCTGGACCATTTCGACGGTGTGCTGGTGCGCGTCCATACGCTAAGCGAAGGCGTGCGCGGCGATTTCGGCAGTATCAGCATTGCATTAACCCTGCTGTGGGCGCTCTTTACCACCATGTTACTCCTCTCCTGGTATGTGATTCGCCGGATGGTCAGCAACATGTATGTTCTGCAAAGCTCGTTGCAGTGGCAGGCGTGGCACGACACCTTAACGCGTTTATATAACCGTGGCGCACTGTTCGAAAAAGCCCGTCCGCTCGCTAAATTGTGTCAGACGCACCAACATCCTTTTTCTGTCATTCAGGTCGATCTTGACCATTTTAAAGCGATTAATGACCGCTTTGGTCATCAGGCGGGCGACCGTGTTCTTTCTCATGCTGCCGGATTAATTAGCAGTTCCTTGCGTGCGCAGGACGTTGCCGGGCGGGTCGGTGGTGAGGAGTTTTGTGTGATTCTGCCAGGCGCGAATCTGACGCAGGCTGCGGAGGTCGCAGAACGTATTCGCCTGAAGTTAAATGAAAAAGAGATGCTGATCGCCAAGAGTACAACGATACGCATCAGTGCCTCGCTGGGGGTAAGTAGCAGCGAGGAAACCGGTGATTATGATTTTGAACAACTCCAGTCATTGGCCGACCGTCGGCTTTACCTCGCAAAACAGGCGGGGCGCAATCGGGTATTCGCGAGCGATAACGCTTAACGGGCGGAGAAAAAATGGTCCAGCCCTTCACGCCAGCCTTCCGGTCCTTCACGCTGCGTTCGCCAGACGCGGGCCGGATCCTCATCATGCAGATGTACCCCTTCACGGTTTAGCCCTTTCACAATCACCGCGTAATCCATTACCTCCAGTAAAGGCGCATCGTTTGGCCCATCGCCCAGGCCAAGTGTGGTTGGGCGTCTGCCTGACAATTGTTGATAGGTCGCGATAATCCAGTTGGCAGCCTGATCTTTTCCGGCAGAGGCATCCAGTACGTGCCAGAAGCGCGCACCCTGCATAAACTGTAAGCCCAGTTCGTTCAGACGAGCGATAAATTGTGCCATACGCTCGTCACTGTCGCGCCAGATTAGCGTTACCGACGCCTCATGCAGCTGCGTCAGCGCCGCATAGCTACGGCTTAATCCCGTCCATTCGGCAATGGTTGCATCGTCGACATCATCAAAAGTCGTGAATTTAAAATGTTCTTTCTCGCGTAGCGTATTTAAAACCTGGCAGATTTCGCCATGGCTAATACCTGAGATGATGCGTGGAAAACCGTCTATATCCTGCCATTGTTCAGCAAGCTGGATCACTGCGCCATTCTCTGCAATCAGCGGTAAGCCTTGTAGCCCCAACATTTTTTGCAAGTACAGCATTTCCGCTGAAGTTTTACTGCTACAGAGAATGACGGGAATATTGGCTTCGTGTAAACGGCTGAGCCAGGGGGCTGCCGGTTGCCAGTCATAACTATGACTGTCCAGCAGGGTGCCATCAAGATCGCTAAAAACCAGTAGTGGTTGTTGAATTGAAAACATGGTCGCGCAGTACTCCCCTTACCAGGATGATTCTCAAAACAGCACAAATAATCAAAGATGATTTTTTCGGGAGCGATCCCGTTGACACCAGAGCCACCAAGGGGTGACGCGCGTCACATTTCTATTCATAAGTAGCGTTAATCATTCATAGCGCGAATATTTTCTTGTCAGCGAAAAAAATTGCAGATAAGGTGATGAACACATCAGATTTCCTGGTGTAACGAATTTTTTAAGTGCTTCTTGCTTAAGCAAGTTTCATCCCGACACCCTCAGGGTCGGGATTTTTTTATTGTGCATTCAACGATTCACTTCAGAGACGCTGAAGTCATGAATATCCAGTTCGAAGGCATCCGCCAATTCACGCCATGTATGATATTCACGTCCATCGACGCTAACGTGTTCAGAATCGTTCTGGCTGCGATGAACTTCGCTTTCGCTAATTTCATTGATCGCCGCCAGCAGGGCATCGACATCGACGCTGACCTCACGTTTTGCGGTATCGCTGTACACTTTTGCGGTTTTCATCATCTTTCCTCGCAACCGTTACTCTGTTGTTGCCGCCAGTCGTTAAGTCCGCTTGGCATCTCTTAAGTATAGACCGTCGAGAAAATCAGCACTCGCGCGCGCTTGGCGCTGCCAGAAAAACGAAATTGTTCTACACTGGCACAAAGCCACAGGAGGAAAACGATGAAGGTGAATGATCGGGTAACAGTCAAAACGGATGGCGGTCCGCGTCGTCCTGGAGTGGTACTGGCAGTTGAGGAGTTTAGTGAAGGCACAATGTACCTGGTTGCGCTGGAAGACTACCCGCTCGGCATCTGGTTCTTTAATGAAGCAGGGCATCAGGACGGTATCTTTGTTGAGAAAGCAGAGTAATCTTATTCAGCCTGACTGGTGGGAAACCACCAGTCAGAATGTGTTAGCGCATGTTGACAAAAATACCATTAGTCACATTATCCGTCAGTCGGACGACATGGTAGATAACCTGTTTATTATGCGTTTTGATCTTACGTTTAATATTACCTTTATGCGATGAAACGGTCTTGGCTTTGATATTCATTTGGTCGGAGATTTGAATGGTTCCCTGACCTGCCATCCACATTCGCAACATACTCGATTCGGTTCGGCTCAATGATAACGTCGGCATATTTAAAAACGAGGTTATCGTTGTCTCTTTTTTCAGAATATCGCCAAGGATATCGTCGAGAGATTCCGGTTTAATCGATTTAGAACTGATCAATAAATTTTTTCTGACCAATAGATATTCATCAAAATGAACATTGGCAATTGCCATAAAAACGATAAATAACGTATTGGGATGTTGATTAATGATGTGCTTGATGCGCTGACTGTTAGAAGCATCGTGGATGAAACAGTCCTCATTAATAAACACCACTGAAGGACGCTGTGAATCACAAGCTATGGCAAGGTCATCAACGGTTTCAATGTCGTTGATTTCTCTTTTTTTAACCCCTCTACTCAACAGATACCCGGTTAAACCTAGTCGGGTGTAACTACATAAATCCATAATAATCGTTGACATGGCATACCCTCACTC
>NZ_JBQZXC010000131.1:0-9405 GCF_053555815.1 Shigella sp. SIG6
TCACGTAGGGGCCGTTTTTCCCGCTCCCCTGATTCCAGTTTTGCGCCAGTTGACGCTGTTCAGGTGTTAGCGTCATCTCTGGCGGCAAATACTGGCTAGATAAACCGTTACTTTTTAGCCATTTACTGTCGTGAACTTTCAGCGTCTCGTTCGCCGCAAATCGCACCAGGCCCGCACAATCCTGCTGATACCAGCGTGGACTTGGCCCCTGGCAGAGCTGTTCTTGTGCAATGCGTACAAACCAAGCGCGAAACAGCCTGGATTGTTCGACATTCAGCATTTCGCTATGGGCAACAACACAGCCAGCAAATCAGCGCCAGCAGCCCGTGTCTCATAGCGGCTGCCAGGTTATGGGTAGCCACTGCCAGGCGACACCGGGTTCCATCTGGGCCAGCTTCATGACATAACGCGGTTGTTGAGATAAAGCGTCCAGCTTCGGCATTAATAAAGTTTGTGCGGCGTTATAAAAAACCGGTTCGAGATTCTTCGGCAGACTGGTCAACGTTTCGTTACGCAGCAGTTTCGCCACGCCTTGTGGATTGATATAGAGCGGAACGATGCCATCAGTGGGTATTACATCCACCATTGCCGGGCGGGTTTTATTCAGTGTTTGCAGGGCGTTATTAACCAGCGTGTCATCGAGGGAGAAAAGCAGCGTTTTGTTTTGCATCGCCAGCGACACACGGAAAAAATAATCCGACATTAATTGATCGGGTTGCGCCGCCTGCGCTTTCGGATACTGACCGTATCGGGAACTCACTTCGCGACACCAGATTTGCGCTTCGCCCTGCTGAGTCTGGCTTACCGGCAAAACACCTTCTGGCGCTTTGCTTTCGTGCGCACCAATATTTTGCGTAAACAGTTTCCCTGGCAATTGCGCCTGTTCGGCAGTGCCATCAAACTGACCGACAAACAGCGGGGTTTGCAATTTTGAGTCTTCATACCAGCACAGCCCCGCGGCACCGTCTAACTCCCCATTCAGCTTGTCGTTTTCCTGGCTGATGTGCGAAAGCATCTCTTCGGCAATACCGTGTGAATACAGCACCGCCACACAGAAGCTGGCTCCGGCAGGCATACTGTTCCAGACCGGCGTAAAATCGAAACTGGCATCTACGCTGGCGGATTCATCATTTAACGCCACAAAACTGTGCCAGCCGTCGTTACCCATTTCGAAGCGTACGCCAGCAAAAGAAGGCATTAACCGCTGGTAGCCAAAACCCAGCAACCTGGCGCTGGCCACGATGCGCAGGCGTACTGGCGTTTTTTCGGCAGTACGCTCTTCCAGGCCAAAGCTGGCTTGCCAGCGTTTTTTACCGCTCAACAAATCACTTGCGATCGCCGTGGCTTCGGTATCCTGCTGATCATCTTTAAACAACATATCCGTACTGGAAAACACCAGCATCTTGTCCTGATATGTCGCGAACATCAGGGCGTTATTGCCGTTATAGCGCAACTGATAAACAGGAATAGTTTCACTATTTATCTTGATGCTACTGATTTCCGTTTTGCTTAACTGGCTGTCGCTGGTAGCGGCAAACAACAATGGCTCCAGCAGTTTGCTTAAACCACTGCGCTGGATCAGCACCATGTAATGTGAAAGATGGCCTTGTTTATCGTGCCATAGCGCCGCCTGCGCGGGCTGATCTAAGAGTGACGAAAAGAGCTTATCTTTCAGCGTGAGATCGTGTTCATAGACAATGCGGCGAATGCTGCCTTCAATGCCCAGACGATCGGCATGATTCTGATAATAGAAAACGAAATCTTCGCTCAGAACATCGTGGAGAAACGGAATGGTGAGGAGATCTTTGGGAAGCTGGCTCAGAGAGTCGCTGTCTAGAAAGAGGTCCGGCTCATTGAGATCGATTTGCAGATTGTTGTGCACCACCAGCGGCGACAACGTTTTTTCTGGCCCACTGCCAGCATATTGCAACGCCCAGACGCCAGCGGAAAGCAGTGCTATTGCGCCAAAACCTACAAGACCATAGAACCGCCAGCCTTTCGCCTTTTTTTCACCACTCATTGCCACATTCCTTGTGTATAGCCAGCCATTTTTTACGGGCACAGCCAAACTTTACCGCGCCCTAATACGACAAAAGCCCAGACTTTGCAGCCTGGACTTTTCAATTCAAACAAGGGAGATAGCTCCCTTTTGGCATGAAGAAGTAAAATTATTCTTCTTCTGGCTCGTCGTCAACGTCCACTTCCGGAGCGATTTCATCATCCCCTTCCGCGGCACTGCCGTCGATGGTATCCAGATCTTCCTCGTCAACCGGTTCAGCAACACGCTGCAGACCCACTACGTTTTCATCTTCCGCAGTACGGATGAGGATCACGCCCTGGGTGTTACGGCCCACGATGCTGATTTCTGAAACGCGAGTACGTACCAGCGTACCGGCATCGGTGATCATCATGATCTGGTCGCAGTCATCTACCTGCACCGCGCCAACCACTAAACCGTTACGTTCGGTAACCTTGATGGAGATAACCCCTTTTGTCGCACGCGACTTGGTTGGGTATTCCGCCACTGCAGTACGTTTACCGTAACCGTTTTGCGTTGCGGTGAGGATTGCGCCATCGCCACGAGGCACGATCAGAGAGACGACTTTATCGCCTTCACCTAAGCGAATACCGCGCACACCAGTGGTATTGCAGCCCATCGCACGGACAGAAGACTCTTTAAAGCGCACCACTTTACCTTCGGCGGAGAACAGCATTACTTCATCTTCGCCACTGGTCAGATCAACGCCGATCAGCTCATCGCCGTCAACCAGTTTGATCGCCACTTTACCGGCGGTACGCAGACGGTTGAATTCGGTGAGGACGGTTTTCTTCACAGTACCGTTAGCGGTCGCCATGAAGACTTTCACGCCTTCTTCAAACTCGGTCACCGGCAGGATCGCGGTGATACGTTCGTCCTGTTCCAGCGGTAGCAGGTTGACGATCGGACGACCGCGCGCGCCACGAGTGGCTTCCGGCAACTGGTAAACTTTCATCGAATAGACGCGACCACGGCTGGAGAAGCACAGAATATGGTCGTGCGTGTTCGCCACCAGCAGTCGGTCGATAAAGTCTTCTTCTTTAATACGTGCGGCAGATTTACCTTTCCCGCCACGACGCTGCGCTTCGTATTCAGAAAGCGGCTGATATTTAACGTAGCCCTGGTGAGAGAGCGTCACGACCACATCTTCCTGGGTGATCAGATCTTCCAGGTTGATGTCTGCGCTGTTGGCGGTGATTTCAGTACGACGTTTGTCACCGAACTGTTCACGAACCAGCTCCAGCTCTTCGCGGATCACTTCCATCAGACGATCGGCGCTACCAAGAATACGCAACAGTTCCGCGATCTGATCCAGCAGCTCTTTGTATTCGTCGAGCAGTTTTTCGTGCTCAAGGCCGGTCAGTTTCTGCAAACGCAGATCCAGAATCGCCTGAGCTTGCTGTTCGGTCAGGTAGTACAGACCATCACGCACGCCGAACTCTGGCTCCAGCCATTCCGGACGCGCAGCATCGTCGCCAGCACGTTCCAACATGGCGGCAACGTTGCCCAGCTGCCACGGATTAGCAACCAGCGCAGTTTTCGCTTCTGCAGGCGTCGGCGCATGACGGATCAGTTCGATGATCGGGTCAATGTTCGCCAGCGCCACGGCTAATGCTTCAAGGATATGAGCACGATCGCGAGCTTTACGCAGTTCGAAAATAGTACGACGGGTCACCACTTCACGGCGGTGACGAACAAACGCCGCGATGATGTCTTTCAGGTTCATGATCTTCGGCTGACCATGGTGCAATGCCACCATGTTGATACCGAAAGAAACCTGCAACTGGGTCTGGGAGTAGAGGTTGTTGAGCACAACTTCACCGACCGCATCGCGTTTCACTTCAATCACGATGCGCATACCGTCTTTGTCAGACTCGTCACGCAGCGCGCTGATGCCTTCCACGCGTTTTTCTTTTACCAGTTCCGCAATCTTCTCGATCAGGCGCGCTTTGTTTACCTGATACGGAATTTCGTGGACGATAATGGTTTCACGTCCGGTTTTGGCGTCAACTTCCACTTCAGCACGGGCGCGGATATATACCTTGCCGCGACCGGTACGGTAAGCTTCTTCAATACCGCGACGACCGTTAATGATTGCCGCCGTCGGGAAGTCCGGCCCCGGGATGTGTTCCATCAGCCCTTCAATGCTGATGTCTTCATCATCGATATACGCCAGACAACCGTTGATGACTTCCGTCAGGTTGTGCGGCGGGATGTTGGTTGCCATACCTACGGCGATACCGGAAGAACCGTTCACCAGCAGGTTAGGAATTTTGGTTGGCATGACGTCGGGAATTTTTTCCGTGCCGTCATAGTTATCAACGAAATCGACCGTCTCTTTTTCGAGATCGGCCATCAGTTCATGGGCAATTTTCGCCAGACGGATTTCCGTATAACGCATTGCCGCCGCAGAGTCGCCGTCGATGGAACCGAAGTTACCCTGACCGTCTACCAGCATGTAACGCAGCGAGAATGGCTGCGCCATACGGACGATCGTGTCATAAACCGCCAAGTCACCATGGGGATGGTATTTACCGATTACGTCACCAACGACACGGGCAGATTTTTTATAGGCTTTGTTCCAGTCATTGCCTAGTACGTTCATGGCGTAAAGTACGCGACGGTGTACCGGCTTCAGGCCATCTCGGACATCTGGCAGCGCACGGCCAACAATGACCGACATCGCATAATCCAGATAGGAGCTCTTTAGCTCTTCCTCAATGTTGACCGGTGTAATTTCTCTCGCAAGGTCGCTCATCTAACCGCTATCCCTCTACTGTATCCCGGATTCAAAGGTCGCAAATTATAACACAGCCGCGCAGTTTGAGGTAAACCTATACGCTTTATTCACATCCAATGCCTGATATACTCGTTTGTCTTGCCAATTACGGAGTAGAAGTGCCAATGAATGCCGAAAAATCGCCGGAAAACCATAACGTAGACCACGAAGAGATCGCTAAATTTGAAGCCGTCGCCTCCCGCTGGTGGGATCTTGAAGGTGAGTTCAAACCGTTGCACCGCATTAACCCGCTGCGTCTGGGCTATATTGCCGAGCGTGCTGGCGGTTTATTTGGCAAAAAGGTGCTCGATGTCGGTTGTGGCGGCGGCATTCTGGCCGAGAGTATGGCGCGCGAAGGCGCGACGGTGACCGGTCTGGATATGGGCTTTGAGCCATTGCAGGTGGCAAAGCTGCACGCGCTGGAAAGCGGCATTCAGGTGGATTACGTGCAGGAAACCGTGGAAGAGCACGCGGCAAAACATGCCGGGCAGTATGATGTGGTGACCTGCATGGAGATGCTGGAGCACGTACCCGATCCGCAGTCAGTGGTCAGAGCCTGTGCGCAACTGGTGAAACCAGGCGGCGATGTCTTTTTCTCGACGCTTAACCGCAACGGCAAGTCATGGCTGATGGCGGTGGTTGGCGCGGAATATATTTTGCGCATGGTGCCCAAAGGTACGCATGATGTGAAGAAGTTTATTAAACCGGCAGAGCTGCTTGGCTGGGTGGATCAGACCAGTTTAAAAGAGCGACATATAACCGGGCTACATTACAACCCGATCACTAATTCCTTTAAGCTCGGCCCCGGCGTGGATGTGAACTATATGCTGCACACGCAGAATAAGTGAGGTTGATGTTTGGCCGCGCCAATGCCTGATGCGACGCTTGCAGCGTCTTATCAGGCCTACAAATGCTCTCCGTAGGCCAGATAAGGCGTTTACGCCGCATCCGGCAATTGTGATGGTCAGACAGCGATTACCATTTCACCGTCATCGACAAAAACCCTGCCGTCTGGGCAAAATCATCACTCCCTTTCTGCCACGCCACGCCACGCTGCCGCGCAGGGACACTCGCTGACTGATATTGCCCGTGACTCCCACTTTTATTTCACCCCGTAGCTTCACCGCATCGTCACTGATAGTGCTGCCATCTTCTTCAATTTCCGTCGCATGGGGATCGTGATAATAATTCAGATCTAATGTTGGTGTGACACCAACCGCGGTACGCCATTCGCTGTGTAAACCCAGCCGCGTCTGAATATCATCCCCCTGCGATTGTGACACGCGCGCATGGTTAGCGGCGGTAAAATCATCCTGCTGCACGCCCTGATAAATCACCTGCGCCTGCGGTTCAATCACCACACCACGCCCCGGTAACCACTGATACCCGGCTTCCAGCGAGGCGATAATCCCCGACGAATGGTAACGATCCACGCCATCTTCATGTTCGGAAACATCATTGTTAAACCACGCGTATTGCAGCCAGCTATCCAGCCAGGCCCCCTGCTTCTGATTACCGTGCTGATACCAGCTTGAGGTCAGCCCAACGGCATAACCGTGGTTCTGGTTATCGGCGCGAGTTCCGGTCATATTCGAGCGGCTGTCGCCCTGATTATCACTGTAGCCACCAACCGCCCCAAGCATCCACTCGCCATCCGTGCCCCAGCGCCCGCTAAACAAGCCGCCGCTAAGCTGCACCGTAGAAGTGTCTTCCTGCTGAGCCAGTTGCCCTGCCGCCGTGTAATGATAACGTCCGCCGATAACACGTAAATTCAGCGTCTGACCATCGCCACCAGCGTGATCGCGTCGCTCCATCATAAACGCCTGATTTGCCGCCCGCAGGTTATTGAGATAACCGCCAACTTTGGCATTCAGCACCGGCTGGTAAGCAGGCGTAGGGGCCGGGTCGGGGGTTGGGTCAGGATCCGGCGTGGGATCAGGATCGGGAGTCGGGTCTGGCTCAGGTGGCGATGGCGGCGTTACTTCTTGCGATCGCAGATACCAGTCGTTGTTATCTTCCACTAGCGTGTAGTCATACGCTCCCATGTTGACGTAGCCACTGCCAGCCAGACTGAACTGTGCATTGTTTTGAAACTGCGTGGGATCAGCTGCGAAATCAACCACTTTAATGCCTGTCGATGTCGGCTCACCAATCCCTGTAATGGAGTTAACCACCACAGTTGTGTTGCCAGCAGTATTACCGTTCATCACCAATTGATCGCTTACCGAGTCATCGCCGTTTAATTCGCTGTCGAATAGTAGCGTACCGCCGCCGGTATAATCACCGTTTACCGTCAGCGTATCGCCAGCGACGCCATTTTGCAGGCTAACCGCACCGGACGTATTGGTCAGATCACCATTAACCGTCACGTCAGCAAGATAGGTCAGGCTGTCAGTTTCAAGGTTGGTATTAAGCTCGCCTGTCAACGTCACGCCATCGGTAGCATTTACCAGCGTCCCATCGCCGTTAAATAGTGAGGCATTAAGGGCGACGGAAGTATCCTGCCCGGTCAGACGCAAAACCGTACCATCGCTGATGTCGATAGTGCCGCTGGAAGTAGCATCAATTGACTGAATATCCTGATCCGCGCCAGTAACGAACGTTGCCCCATCACCAACCCACAGTGACGAAGCATAAGGAAAGATATCCGCAACATCGCCTTTCAGGGTGCCTTCTTCGACACGTACCGCCGACTGCGTTGTACCGCTGGCGGTCAGCTCCAGCGTACCCGCCCCCGTTTTAGTAAATGTGCTACCCTCATCCTGATGCTGCCCGCTGCTGTCAGCCATCAGTGCGCCCCACTGCGTGTCTACCCCCGCATCAACTGCCACTTCACCGTCGGCGCGCATTTCAATATCACGCCCATGCTCAGTCGTCGTAGAGCGAGTATCGACATTGGCAGTAATCTCCATCACGCTTTCTTGTTGCTTATCGGTAAAGATAACCTGGCGGTTATAGTGGGTATCTCCAAGCTGCGAGTTGTCGCTCACCATCAGCGTACCGGAGGCGATTTGTGTTGTGCCCAAATAACTATTATTGTTTGCCAGACTTACCTGCCCGTCGCTCGCATCGACCACCACGTAGACGCCATCTTTCCCGTCGCCGCCGATATGCAAATTGTCGCCACCTGCAAGATCTACCACATCCTGACTGCCGATAACCGTTCCGCTGCTGCCACTGACTTCAAGGCCATCATTGTATGATGTGCCGCTCTGCCAAGTGGAGAAATCAGAGAGATCGAGCACACCGCCGTTTAACACGATCGACTGCGGATCGTCCTGGAGAGCGGTAAGATCTGCCGCGTCGCCTTCCAGCGAAAGCACCGCACCATCATCAACGACTATATCGCCGGTTAGCGCCATCGACTGCGCCCCTGCCAGCACGTAGCTGCCGTTTTGCGCAATGGTGAGCTGACCAGCACCTTCGATGATGCCAGCAAAACTGCCCTGATTAACAGTAACGTTGCCACCAGCATCGATATTTAAAGTGCCATTCTGAAAGCCCGTCAATGCGTGCACAAAAGTTTGTTGGGTCGAGCCAACGTTTAGCTCAGCCTGATTCTGATACTGATCAATACTCCCTATCGTCAGACCGTAGCAGTCTTGCGGATCGTCCTAGCAATGCGTATCGCCGACATTCATCAGGGAGTTGCTGCGACCCAGGGTAACTTCACCGTTTTCAATCTGCATCTCACCAGTAAAGTCATTGTTATCTGCATTAAGTACCAGATCGCCGGAACCTGTTTTGGTGATTAACCCGGTACCAGCAATAGAGTCAACAGCTCCGTCATTCTCTGTATTGCCGATAACCAGCGTTTTTCCGTCGGCAATATCAAAGGTAACTTCACTTAAGCCGAGATACATAAAGCCACCCGCCGCAGTGGAAGGACCATCTCCATAGCCTGCTGCGCTATTGTTCTCATCGACTAACACGCCGCCGTTCTGGCTGTAGCTGTCATCAACAGAAATATCAATAAGATAGGGAGCCGTCGCGCTATTGGTATATATCGCCCCGCCATAACCTTCGGCTGTGTTATTTGTAAAGGCGGTGTTATTTATTATCGTATAACCTGAAGGATGCTTGCTGTCGCTATTATTATCGGTAACATCAATTGCCCCGCCATCGCCATCACTGTAACTTGTTGATGTATATGCCTGGTTATTGTTAAAAACATCATCACTTAAATAGACGTCATTATTAATGGTATAAATTGCGCCACCTTTGCCATCATTAGCGATATTATTGCGAAACATGGCGTTAGTGACACGTAAATCGACGGCACCAGTATCATTAGTACCAGAAGAATAGATTGCGCCACCATAGCCGCCTGCGACGTTACCGGAAAAAATAACATCAGTAAGATTCAGCGTTGAGTTTTCTTTAGCAAATATGGCCCCGCCGTTATTATATTCTCCTGTAACGGTGTTATTGGCAAACAGAGTCATTCCAGTTTCATTTTCTGGTAATAGTGAAAATTCCGCTCCTTGTTGCAAAAATACGGCCCCACCGCTGGCATTATTGGTCATATCCGAAAAAACCAGCCATTGCCCATCGGCGATAGACTGGCCCCCTGAATCTCCAGACAACT
>NZ_JBQZXC010000132.1:0-9315 GCF_053555815.1 Shigella sp. SIG6
GAGGACTGAACTGTAAAATATAGGCGTTATACTTTACAGCAACAGTACGCCGCTAACGCAATTGCTACCTCTGGCATAACAAGTATATCGGGTAAGGGTTTCTGTTCCGCACACGCAGGCGCAGAGTATCGTTAAGATGTCCATATTGTTGTTTTAGGCCCGCTAGTAATGCGCTACGGGTATTTAATATTGTTAAACCCTGATAATCGCTCCGGTTATTTCCGGGATAAATGTACTACCGCAGTTACTATCATAGCCCCGACAATAAAACTTGCCGGGGCTTTTTTGACGCTATTAATGACTTTCTTTTTCGCGTAAACGCCAGGCGTGTAATAACGGTTCGGTATAACCGTTTGGCTGTTTCACGCCGAGGAAGATTAAATCGCTGGCAGCTTTAAAAGCACACGAGTTAGCGAAATTCCCCGCCATCGGACGATAAGCCGGATCGCCAGCATTTTGCTGATCAACCACTTTCGCCATATTCTCCAGCGACGCCTGCACCTGTTCTTTGGTCAGAATACCGTGACGTAACCAGTTGGCGATATGCTGGCTGGAGATACGCAGCGTTGCGCGGTCTTCCATCAGCGCCACGTTGTGAATATCCGGCACTTTTGAACAACCAATCCCCTGCTCCACCCAACGCACCACGTACCCCAGAATCCCCTGCACGTTGTTATCCAGCTCTTGTTGGATCTCTTGCGCCGACCAGTTAGCGTTTTCAGCCACCGGAATAGTCAGCAGATCGTCCAGCAGCGGTTCAAATTCAGCATTGAACTCGGTCTGGGCAATGTTGGCTTGCACGCTCTGTACGTTGGTTTGGTGGTAGTGCAGCGCATGGAGCGTAGCAGCGGTTGGTGACGGAACCCAGGCTGTGTTTGCCCCGGCACGCAGTTGGTCGCCCTTCTGGCTGTACATGTCTGCCATCAGGTCCGGCATTGCCCACATGCCTTTACCGATTTGCGCTTTACCGCGCAGCCCACAGAACAGACCGGAAAGCACGTTATTACGTTCGTAGGCTTTGATCCACGGCGTCGATTTCATCTGGTTTTTACGCAGCATCGGGCCAGCTTCCATCACCGAATGCATTTCATCGCCGGTACGGTCGAGGAAACCGGTATTGATGAACGCCACGCGGTTGCGCGCCTGAGCGATACAGCTACGCAAGTTCAGCGAGGTCCGGCGTTCTTCATCCATAATGCCCATTTTCAGGGTATTCGGTGCCATACCGAGCATTGTCTCAATGCGGGTAAACAGTTTGTTGGCGAACGCCACTTCCTGCGGACCGTGCATTTTCGGTTTCACAATATAGACGCTGCCAGTGCGCGAGTTTTTCTGCACTTTTAAATCATAGAGGGCAATCGCGCCAGTCATGACGCCATCAAGAATACCTTCCGGGATTTCATTGCCTTCGCTGTCCCAAATCACAGGAATGGTCATCAAATGACCCACGTTGCGGATAAACAGCAACGAGCGTCCGTGCAGAGAAATTTCAGAGCCATCGGCGGCGGTGTACTGACGATCGTCATTCAGTTTACGTACGATTTGCCGACCGTTTTTCTCCATTTTCTCTTGCAGAGTCCCCTGCATCAGGCCCAGCAGATTGCGGTACAGCAGGATTTTATCTTCCGCATCAACCGCCGCGACCGAATCTTCGCAGTCGAGAATGGTACTGATAGCAGCTTCGACGATAACATCGTTGATGTGCGCCGGATCGTCTTTGCCAATCCGCCCGTTGGCATCAATTTGCAGTTCAATATGCAGGCCGTTATTTTTCAGCAAAATGCAGGTCGGCGCAGCGGCATCGCCACGGTAACCGACAAACTGTGCTGGAGTACGTAACGTGGTTTCTTTACCATTTTTCAACTGGATGCGTAATTGTTTATCGACCACCTTAAACGCCACCACATCCTGATAGCTGCCGTTTTCCAGCGGTAGTGATTCATCGAGGAAACGTCGAACCCAGGCGATAACCTGCTCACCGCGCTGCGGATCGTAGCCACTGACCATCGCCCCTTCCTGCGGGATGATGTCGCTGCCGTATAACGCATCGTACAGTGAGCCCCAGCGAGCGTTCGCCGCGTTCAGCGCGTAGCGGGCGTTCATTGCCGGAACCACCAGCTGTGGCCCCGCCTGACTGGTGATTTCGCTGTCAATGCCCGTGGTTTCCACCGTCACGCGCTCCGGTTGCGGCACCAGGTAGCCCAGTTCACGAAGGAAAGATTTATAGGCCGCTTTATCTTTTACCGGCCCCGGATTGCTGCGATGCCACTCATCAAGCGCCGCCTGAATGCGATCGCGTTCTGCCAGCAACTGACGATTTTCTGGTGCCAGATCGTGAACGATCTCATCAACATTGTGCCAGAATGCAGCAGCGTCCAGTTCCACGCCCGGCAAAACTTCTCCATCCACAAAACGTTTAAAATTGGCGTCAATGCGTAAACGGCCCTGGGTTATGGTTTGACTCATTGTTTCTCTCCTCGTTTTCGCTTATTTCGCCAACACCGCTGCTGCCGCTTTCGCGACCTGCGCATCCTGTGCTCCGGTTAAACCAGAAACGCCCACGGCACCAATAATTTGCCCATCAACAACAACCGGTACGCCGCCTTCCAGCGACGTCAGTAACGGCGCAGTCACGAACGCGGTACGTCCGTTGTTCACCATCTCTTCATAGCCCTTAGTTTCACGACGCCCCAGCGCGGCGGTACGCGCTTTCTCCTGGGAGATGTAAGCCGCAATCGGCGCGCAATCGTCCATGCGACTTAACGCCAGCAGATGACCGCCGTCATCGGCAACAGCAATGGAAACAGACCAGTTATTTTTCTGCGCCTCTTCCTGACCTGCGGCAATAATTGCACTCGCCATTTGCTGGCTAAGAATGACTTTAGTTTTCATTTTTTTATTCCTTTTCAAGGGCTTGTTCTACAATTTCAATCCAGTGACGCACAGAGGTACGACCGGCGCTCGCCAGATGCGTCTGGCAACCAATGTTGGCGGTGACGATCATTTCCGGTTTGCCGCTTTCCAGCGCATTCATTTTGTTATCCCGCAGCTGGCGTGCCAGATCGGGATGCGTTAACGCATATGTTCCCGCTGAACCGCAGCACAGATGGCTGTCGGGAACGTCCGTTAAGGTAAATCCAAGACGAAGTAACTCTTTTTCCACTTCGCCGTTCAGCTTTTGCGCATGTTGTAGGGTACACGGGCAGTGGAAGGCCAGTTTTTTATCGCCGCGAATTGCCAGTTTTTCCAGCGGTTCCTCGCGCAGAAGTTCGACTAAATCGACCGCCAGTTCACTGACCTGACGCGCTTTATCGGCATATAACGCATCGTTTTTCAGCATCTGCCCATACTCTTTGACGAACGCGCCGCAACCGCTGGCGGTTTGCAAAATTGCCTCGGCACCTGCTTCAATCGCGGGCCACCAGGCATCAATATTATTGCGCGCCCGTGCCAACCCTTTCTCCTGCGCATTAAGATGATAGTCCACCGCGCCACAACAGCCTGCTTCGTTAGCTGACATGACGCTGATCCCCAGACGATCCAGCACTCGCGCAGTTGCCGCGTTGGTGTTGGGCGAAAGCGTAGGCTGGGCGCAGCCTTCCAGCATTAAAACCCGACGCTTATGGCGCAGCGGCGGACGCGGTTTAGCTTTCACCGTTTCAGCAGGCAGTTTTGCTCTGACCTGTTCCGGTAAAAACGGTCGCAGCACCAGCCCTACCTGCGTCAGCGCACGGAAGACCGCCGGACGCGGCACTACCTGGCGCAATCCTTCGCGCAGCATTCGCTCCGGCAGTGGGCGTTTCACTTTCTGCTCGACAATATCACGCCCGATATCCAGCAAATTGTGATAGCGCACACCAGAAGGACAGGTGGTTTCACAATTGCGGCAAGTGAGGCAGCGATCGAGATGCTCCTGTGTTTTAAGCGTGACTTCGTTGCCTTCCAGCACCTGTTTAATCAGATAGATGCGCCCGCGCGGCCCGTCCAGTTCATCGCCCAGAAGCTGATAGGTTGGGCAGGTTGCGGTACAAAATCCGCAGTGAACACAGGCGCGCAGGATGCTGTCGGCTTCCAGCGCGCGCGCGTTCTGCCGCATCTCTTCGGTTAATCGGGTTTGCATAGCCTGCTCCTCAAAGTTCCGCGTACATGCGACCGGGGTTAAACACGCCGCAAGGGTCGAGCTGCTGTTTAAGCTGCTGGTGATAGCGGAATAAAGGAGCCGATAGCGGGGCAAAGCCACCATCTCCGGCACTAAAGCGGGTCGCATGACCGCCAGCGTTGCGGGCGATGCGATGGATTTGATTGTCATCGGCTGTCGATTTCAGCCAGCGTAACGCCCCGCCCCAGTCGATCAGTTGCTCGCCGGGTAAATCCATCATCGGCGCATCGCTGGGTAATGAAATGCGCCATAAGGTACCTGGTAACGAGAAGAACGGCAGTTGTTGTTCACGCAATTGCTGCCAGAACTGACCCGCAACCTCTTCGCCACCCAGCAGTTCACGCGCTGCTTTTACCGATCCTTCGCCGCCCTCAAGGCGGATCCACAACGCATTGTCGAAGTAACATAAGCCACTAATGGGTAATGGCTGGAGTTGCCACTCGGCGATTTCACTCATGGCTTCTTGCAGGCTGATTTCCCGACGCAGGCTCAGAGAGGCGCGCGGTCGCGGTAACACTTTCATTGAGATTTCAGTGAGCACGCCAAGACAACCGTAGCTTCCGGCCATTAACCGTGAGAGATCGTATCCGGCAACGTTTTTCATCACTTCGCCACCAAAACGCAGATGTTTTCCAGTGCCGGTAATGATGCGCGTGCCGAGGACAAAATCGCGGACCGAACCGCTCCACGGGCGACGCGGCCCCGCCAGCCCGCAGGCGACCATCCCGCCCCAGGTGGCTTCTTCACCATAATGCGGCGGCTCGCAGGGAAGCATTTGCCCGGCGCTCTCCAGCGCCGCTTCAATCGCCACCAGCGGCGTTCCGGCACGAGCGGTTATCACCAGCTCGGTCGGGTCGTAATTAACAATGCCGCGATGACAACGCACATCCAGCGTTTACCCGGTGACTGGGCGACCTAAAAAGGCTTTGCTATTGCTGCCCTGAATCACCAGCGGCGTTTTATCGCTAATTACCTGATTCACCTGCTCCAGCAGCGCCTGACTGTAATCACACTCGCGTAGCATCAAAAGCGCTCCAGTTCAGGAAAAGGTAAATGACCGTGATGCACATGCATGGCACCAAATTCAGCACAGCGGTGTAGCGTGGGAATGTTTTTCCCAGGGTTCAGCAAACCATCGGGGTCAAACGCCGCCTTGACCGCATGGAAGGTCGTGATTTCATCGCTGTTGAACTGGGCGCACATTTGATTGATTTTTTCTCGCCCGATGCCATGTTCCCCACTGATGCTGCCGCCAACTTCAACGCAGAGTTCGAGGATCTTCCCGCCCAGCTCTTCCGCGCGGGCAAATTCACCAGGTTCGTTGGCATCGAAAAGGATTAACGGGTGCATGTTGCCATCTCCGGCATGAAAGACGTTGGCAACACGTAAATCATATTGCTGCGATAAACGGGCAATGCCTTCCAGTACGCCAGGCAGGGCGCGACGCGGGATGGTGCCATCCATGCAGTAGTAATCCGGGGAGATACGTCCTACCGCCGGGAACGCATTTTTGCGACCGGCCCAGAAACGTACGCGCTCTGCTTCGTCCTGTGCCAAACGGACGTCAGTCGCGCCCGCTTTCAACAAGATGTCGTTAACCCGCTCGCAGTCTTCCTGTACGTCAGACTCCACGCCGTCCAGTTCGCATAACAAAATCGCTTCGGCGTCGACGGGATAACCGGCATGAATAAAATCTTCCGCCGCGCGGATCGACAGGTTATCCATCATCTCCAGCCCGCCGGGGATAATGCCATTGGCGATGATGTCACCAACCGCAAGTCCGGCTTTTTCTACCGAGTCAAAGCTGGCTAACAGAACCCGCGCCACGGGCGGCTTCGGCAGCAGTTTTACCGTCACTTCGGTGGTCACGCCGAGCATACCTTCCGATCCGGTGAACAGCGCCAGCAGGTCAAAACCAGGTGAATCCAGCGCGTCCGATCCCAGCGTCAGCGCCTCGCCGTCCAGCGTTTGCACTTCAATTTTCAGCAGGTTATGTACGGTCAGACCATATTTCAGGCAGTGGACGCCACCGGCATTTTCCGCCACATTGCCGCCAATTGAACAGGCGATTTGTGAGGAAGGATCCGGCGCGTAATAGAGATTATGCGGCGCAACGGCCTGGGAGATCGCCAGGTTACATACGCCCGGCTGCACGCGCGCGCGGCGACCAACGGGGTTAATGTCGAGGCTATCTTTAAAGCGCGCCATCACCAACAACACACCTTTTTCCAGCGGCAGCGCGCCACCAGAAAGCCCGGTGCCTGCACCACGGGTCACCACCGGTACACGCAGGCGATGGCAGACAGCCAGAATCGCTGTCACCTGTTCCATTTGCTTAGGCAGAACAACCAGTAATGGACGCGTGCGATACGCGCTCAACCCGTCACACTCGTAAGGAATGATCTCCTCATCGGTATGCAGGATCTCAAGTCCAGGGACATGCTCACGCAGTGCCATCAGTACCGATGTGCGGTCGACATCGGGTAAAGCGCCATCAAGACGCTCTTCGTACAAGATGCTCATGAGTAGGCTTCGCTTTGTTGTGTTGTGTGGCAGCTGATTTTTGCGCGCTGCTTCTGTGAACAGTTATTAAGCGGGCTTTTCGTTTTCGTCTATCTCTTTAGCTACCGGTCAGACCATTTTTTTTCCAGCTCTGTGACCTTGTCTTGGTTAACTTAATGTTAAATTGATGTAACATAATCACTTGCGTGATGTGCGTGTTTTGCGAGTTAAGAACAGAAAAATTGGTCCTACCTGTGCACGAGGTCCGGGAATGAAAGATGAACGTCGCCCTATTTGCGAAGTGGTTGCAGAGAGTATCGAACGGTTAATTATCGACGGCGTACTGAAGGTCGGTCAGCCGCTTCCCTCGGAACGTCGACTGTGTGAAAAGCTCGGCTTCTCACGCTCCGCACTGCGTGAAGGGCTGACCGTGCTGCGCGGGCGCGGGATTATTGAAACGGCGCAGGGTCGCGATTCTCGTGTCGCACGGCTTAATCGGGTGCAGGACACCAGCCCGCTGATCCATCTGTTCAGTACGCAGCCGCGAACGCTGTACGATCTGCTCGACGTTCGCGCATTACTGGAGGGCGAATCGGCAAGGCTGGCGGCAACGCTGGGAACGCAGGCTGATTTTGTTGTGATAACCCGCTGTTATGAAAAAATGCTCGCCGCCAGTGAGAACCACAAAGAGATTTCGCTGATCGAACATGCGCAGTTGGATCACGCTTTCCATCTCGCCATTTGTCAGGCTTCTCACAATCAGGTGCTGGTGTTTACGCTGCAATCATTGACCGATCTGATGTTTAATTCAGTGTTTGCCAGCGTAAATAATCTCTACCATCGACCACAGCAAAAAAAGCAGATCGATCGCCAGCATGCGCGGATCTACAACGCGGTGTTGCAGCTGCTGCCGCACGTCGCTCAGCGCGCAGCTCGCGATCATGTACGGACCGTGAAAAAGAATCTCCACGATATCGAGCTGGAAGGCCACCATTTGATTCGCTCGGCGGTGCCGCTGGAGATGAACAAGGTGGGAATGTGAGCAGAGTTTTACCCTATCCCCAAGGCGAGGGGACCGCCCCTGCACTTAACAGGATCTGGTGTTAAATCTGTTCATCTATACCCTCTCCCGAATGACCGCCCCTGCGCTAAACAGGATCTGGTATTAAATTTGCTTTTCATACAATCGGTAACGCTTGTACGGCTCCGCCCCAATGCGTTCCAGCATGTTATTCATGCTTGTATTGGTTTCGAGGATCCATGACATCTCCAGCGCATCGATCTTCCGGCGGGCAAACGGATCGCGTAAGGCTTCAATCAATAACAGCGCAATCACCGGGCCGATGCGGCTGAACTGATACTCGTCGCGCACGCCCATCAGCGGTACTCGCGCAGTTCGCACACCGCTGACTTTCAAACGCCACAGCAATTTTGCCCAGCCGAAGGGAAAGAGCGATCCGTTCAGATCGGCAATCGCCTCGTTGATGTTAGGCAAGCCGACAATAAACGCGCAGGGTGCAGAATCAATCTCAGCGATGTAGATCATATCGTCCGGCACCAGATATTTAAGTTGGTCGCCCATGGTCGCGAATTCATGTTCGGTAAACGGCACAAATCCCCAGTTGTGCTGCCAGCCAGAGTTGAAAATCTCACGCAGGATCTGCATCTCTTCGGCAAACCGCTGACGATTGATGCAGCGAATGGTCACCTTTTTGCGCACCTGATCCATCAGTTTTTTTAGCGCCGGAGAGAAAGTGAGATCGGTTCGCTGCATCCACCACGCCAGTAAATCAATGCCTTTGTGATAACCCAGTTGTTCAATATGCGCGGCATACCACGGTTTGCCGTGTGGCATCATCGCACAGGGTGGTGTGTCAAAACCCTCAATCAGTAATCCGCTTTCCTGATTGATATTCAGGCTGAAAGGCCCGCTGATCTTACTTGCACCTTGTGACTTCAACCACGCTTCCGCTGCGCCAAACAACGCGGCAAAATCCTGCGGATCATCAATGGCGTCAATCATGCCGAAATGACCGGTATCTTCACCGTAACGCTCACGGTGCAAGGTATCTATTTGCGCGGTAATACGCCCAACTATCTGCCCCGCTTTTTTTGCCACCCACGCCTGCCAGATGATATGGTCCGTCCCCGGATTTTTCGCAGACAAATGCTCGTTGCGTTCAATGAATAAAGGGGGTATCCAGTTTGGATCGTCGGGATAAAGTGATGACGGAAAAGCGATAAATGCCTTAAGGTCATTTTTATTAATTACTTTTTCAATTTTAATCATCAGCAGATCGCATTCCATATCTCTGTGGATAACAAATAATTAATGGTGAAAAACAGGTTGCAACAGCAACGAGCGGCATCTTAATAATCAACTCAATGAATACAAACGACGAATAAATAGTATGAATTAATGATTATGATAAGGTCAGAGGCTACACAGAAACGCCTCAATGCCTTTTGTCGATTTAAGGCGACCGGACAAGGCTTCTTCTTAATATATTCATAAATTAAATATCATTCATAATAAAAACAAAAAACTTAAACTCATTATTTAAATCAATGTTCATTTTCACACCGATGAAAATACTATCTCATTTATCTTTTATGCCTATATAATCCACCGCATTATTGTCATTTTATTTTTG
>NZ_JBQZXC010000133.1:0-9121 GCF_053555815.1 Shigella sp. SIG6
GGATCATGGACGACTGGGGGCAGTAATCATGCCGGGTCTGGCTGGCTAACACCCCATTATAAGGGGTACGAATAAAGTAACGGGGGAAACCTCTCCCTAACCCTCACTCCTGAAATTATGTCACTCCGCCCTTAGTGTCAATCGACGGCTCTCCGTTCTTGCGAGGCGAATAGCAAAATTTTCTGCGCCGCCGGGACTAATTCTGAAAGTTTCTTCGTTTGCTCTTATTTCATTATTGCAGTCGGTATGATACCGGACCTCAATAATTCTCTAAGAAAGGATTTCTTATGAGCGAACAAATCACGTTTGCCACCAGCGATTTTGCCAGTAACCCGGAACCACGTTGCCCCTGCATTCTGCTGCTGGATGTTTCTGGCTCGATGAGTGGCAGACCTATTAATGAACTTAACACCGGATTGGTTACCTTTCGCGATGAGCTGCTTGCCGATTCGCTGGCTTTAAAAAGAGTGGAACTCGGCATTGTGACGTTCGGCCCGGTGCATGTGGAACAACCCTTTACCAGCGCCGCTAATTTTTTTCCGCCCATCCTGTTTGCCCAGGGCGATACACCAATGGGTGCGGCCATTACCAAAGCCCTGGATATGGTAGAGGAGCGGAAACGTGAGTATCGTGCAAATGGTATTTCGTATTATCGCCCGTGGATTTTCCTGATTACCGATGGTGCACCAACCGATGAGTGGCAGGCTGCAGCCAACAAAGTGTTTCGGGGGGAAGAAGATAAAAGGTTTGCTTTCTTTTCCATCGGTGTTCAGGGGGCGGATATGAAGACTCTGGCACAAATCAGCGTTCGTCAGCCTTTGCCTCTGCAAGGATTACAATTCCGTGAACTGTTTAGCTGGTTATCCAGTTCGCTGCGTTCGGTTTCCCGCTCCACGCCGGGAACGGAAGTTGTGCTGGAAGCGCCAAAAGGCTGGACGTCAGTGTGAGCTGGCGTCTGGTTTATGCATCCGCTGTTGGAACGTCGCACATCAGCGCGGACTTGCCTTGCCAGGATGCCTGCCAGATGCAGGTTGCCTGGCTAAATGACCAGCAGCCATTACTGGTGATGTTCCTTGCTGATGGCGCAGGTAGCGTTTCGCAGGGGGGCGAAGGCGCGATGCTCGCCGTCAATGAAGCGATGGCTTATATGTCGCAAAAAGTGCAGGGTGGGGAATTGGGGCTTAATGATATCCTCGCCACGGATATTGTGCTGACCGTTCGTCAGCGACTTTTTGCCGAGGCGGAAGCCAAAGAATTAGCAGTTCGCGATTTTGCCTGCACGTTTCTGGGATTGATTTCATCGGCTAATGGCACCTTGATTATGCAGATTGGCGATGGCGGCGTGGTGGTGGATTTTGGTCACGGTCTGCAATTGCCGCTTACGCCGATGGTGGGTGAATATGCCAATATGACGCACTTCATTACCGATGAAGATGCCGTTTCCAGACTGGAAACTTTCACCAGCACTGAGCGTGTGCATAAAGTTGCAGCATTTACGGATGGTATCCAGCGACTGGCGTTAAATATGTTGGATAATTCTCCGCATGTGCCTTTCTTTACCCCGTTTTTCAATGGACTGGCGTCAGCAACGCAGGAACAACTCGATTTATTACCTGAATTGTTAAAGCAGTTTTTGTCCAGCCCGGCGGTAAACGAGCGTACGGATGATGATAAAACGTTGGCACTGGCGCTGTGGTTACCATGAAACCCACTTTATATACTGCTACTGGTGAGTGCGTTACGCCAGGCCGTGAACTGGGCAAAGGCGGTGAAGGCGCGGTTTATGATATCAATGAGTTTGTTGATAGCGTCGCCAAGATTTATCACACGCCGCCACCCGCCTTAAAACAGGACAAACTTGCCTTTATGGCTGCGACAGCTGACGCGCAATTGTTGAATTATGTCGCCTGGCCGCAGGCAACGCTTCACGGTGGACGAGGCGGAAAAGTTATCGGTTTTATGATGCCAAAAGTTTCTGGTAAAGAACCGATTCATATGATCTATAGCCCGGCACATCGTCGTCAACGTTACCCTCATTGTGCGTGGGATTTTCTACTCTATGTTGCGCGCAATATTGCTTCATCTTTTGCTACGGTTCACGAGCACGGGCATGTCGTGGGTGACGTAAACCAGAACAGTTTTATGGTAGGTCGCGACAGCAAAGTGGTGTTGATTGATAGCGACTCCTTTCAGATTAACGCCAATGGCACACTGCATTTATGCGAAGTCGGCGTGTCGCATTTTACGCCGCCAGAGCTACAAACCTTGTCGTCATTTGTCGGCTTTGAACGCACAGAAAATCACGGTAATTTTGGCCTTGCGTTGCTAATTTTTCACGTCTTGTTTGGTGGCCGGCATCCTTATTCTGGTGTGCCGCTTATCTCTGATGTGGGTAATGCGCTGGAGACGGATATTACCCATTTCCGTTATGCCTACGCGTCAGATAATCAGCGACGTGGTTTAAAACCGCCGCCACGATCGATTCCGCTATCGATGTTACCGAGTGATGTTGAAGCCATGTTTCAGCAGGCATTCACGGAAAGTGGCGTGGCAACCGGGCGTCCGACGGCTAAAGCGTGGGTAGCGGCACTTGATTCTCTGCGCCAACAGTTAAAGAAATGTCCCGTTTCGGCAATGCATGTTTATCCCGCTCATTTGACCGACTGCCCGTGGTGTACGCTGGATAATCAAGGCGTTATCTATTTTATTGATCTCGGCGAAGAGGTCATTACCACCGGCGGGGATTTTGTGCTGGCAAAAGTCTGGGCGATGGTGATGGCGTCAGTAGCACCGCCAGCATTGCAACTGCCATTACCCGATCATTTCCAACCGACTGGCAGGCCGCTTCCTTTAGGCCTGTTACGGCGCGAATACATCATTCTGCTTGAGATCGCACTGTCAGCATTATCGCTGCTGCTTTGCGGCCTTCAGGCAGTACCGCGTTATATTATTTTGGTTCCTGTGCTGGCGGCTATCTGGATTATTGGCAGTCTGACAAGCAAAGCGTACAAAGCAGAAGTTCAGCAACGCCGTGAGGCATTTAATCGTGCGAAAATGGACTATGACCATTTAGTCCGCCAGATCCAGCAGGTAGGCGGCCTGGAAGGTTTTATCGCCAAACGGACGATGCTCGAAAAAATGAAGGACGAAATTCTCGGGTTACCGGAAGAAGAGAAACTCGCTCTGGCAGCACTTCATGACACTGCAAGGGAACGGCAGAAGCAGAAGTTTCTGGAGGGATTTTTTATTGATGTTGCCTCTATTCCCGGCGTTGGCCCTGCGCGTAAAGCGGCGTTATGGTCTTTTGGTATTGAAACAGCAGCAGGTGTTACCCGTCGTGGCGTTAAGCAAGTTAAAGGGTTTGGTGATCATCTGACCCAGGCGGTCATCGACTGGAAAGCGAGCTGTGAACGCCGTTTTGTGTTCAGGCCGAACGAAGCGGTAACGCCAGCAGACAGACAGGCGGTAATGGCGAAAATGGCCGCCAAACGACATCGGCTGGAATCGACGTTGACTGTCGGCGCGACAGAGTTGCAGCGATTCCGCCTTCATGCTCCAGCACGGACCATGCCGTTGATGGAACCGTTACGTCAGGCGGCAGAAAAACTGGCTCAGGCGCAGGCTGATTTAAGCCGCTGCTGAGCCATTTTCTTTTAACGAAATACCACTTCCGCCCAGCGTGCCAGCCCGGCGGTGACGGAGCCAAAGTCATCGCCGCCTGCAATCGGAATGCCCGGCAACTGTTCTGCCAGCGCTTTTTTAATCAGCGGAGAACGGGCGCTACCGCCGGTCAGGTAGATAACGTCCGGTTTTTCCTGGGCGTTATCCAGGGCCAGTTGCACCTGTTCCAGAATCCGCGCCAGTGGCTGGCTGAGGGCGCTTTCCAGCCCTCGCTGGCTAATCAGCGTAGCCAGTTCATTGCTGATAAACGGCAGTGAGGCGCGGGTTTCCGCTACGCTTGAAAGAGCAATTTTGCACTCTTCTGCGCTACGCACTAGGCGATAGCTTAAACGCTGACGCCAGACTTTCTGTAACAGGGCCACTTTTTCCGGTTCGCGGGCATCGCGTACCAGATCGTTAAGCAGACGACCGTTGGCACTACTGTAGAAATCACTCTGTGCAGGAACGTCGTTGATGGCAACCGCATTCCACCACGGCAGGATCGGCAGGGCGATGCCTTTTTCGGTTTCGCCACCCATACCCAGCAGTGGCATCAGGTTTTTAAACGCTAGGGCGATATCCAGATCGTTACCGCCAATACGACAACCACTGTGACCCAGCAGACTGGCTTCACGATCGAGACGCGAACGCCACTGCGGCCCCATCAGCAGCAATGAACAGTCAGTCGTACCACCGCCGATATCCACCACCAGCACCCGTTTTTCTTCCTGCAAGGTGGCTTCGTAATCCAGCCCAGCCGCTACCGGCTCGTACTGGAATACCACATCCTTAAACCCGGCACGCTTCGCCGCGCGTTCCAGAATCCCCTGCGCCTGGGCGTTTGCTTCATCGCCGCCCAGCTCCTGGAAGTTGATCGGGCGACCAATCACCGCCTGAGTAATCGCTTCTGGCAGCTGCGCCTGCTGGCGAATGTGCAACATCATTGCGCAGACCAGATCCTCAAACAGCGCTACCTGCTGCGGTTTTAAGCCGCTGGCACCGAGGAACGATTTTGGTGATTTCACAAACCACACTTCTTCTGGATCATCAATGTACTGTGCCAGTGAGGAAAGACCGAACTGCACGCTTTTCGCTGTAACATCGATATCTTCTTCGCGGTTATAACGAATCGCCCGTCGTAACAACGCCTGCGTTTCATCGTCGTCTGCCGGAACGTCATGATGGCGGTACAGCCATTCGCTTATCGCTTCACGCGTTGGCGCGCAAAGCATTGAAGGCAGCAGCGTGCTGTCGTTTTCCATTTTTAGCAAATGCGGTTTACCGTCACGCATGACCGCCACTGAACAGTTTGCTGTACCGTAATCAAAACCAATAAACACGAAATAATCCCCATGCCGGTGAAGAAGGGGCGTGACTTTAGCGAAATGTTGCCGTCGCGACAACCGGAATATGAAAGCAAAGCGTAACGTCTGAATAACGTTTATGCTGAAAGCGGATGAATAAGGAGATGCGATGTATATCCTGAACTGGCAGCCGCCGTATGACTGGTCGTGGATGTTGGGATTTCTCGCCGCCCGTGCGGTGAGTGGTGTGGAAACGGTCGCGGACAGTTATTATGCCCGTAGTCTGGCAGTGGGCGAATATCGCGGCGTGGTGACTGCTATTCCGGATATAGCCCGCCATACTCTGCACATAAATTTAAGTGCAGGTTTAGAACCCGTTGCCGCTGAGTGTCTGGCGAAAATGAGCCGCCTGCTTGATCTGCAATGTAACCCGCAGATTGTTAACGGTGCGTTGGGCAAGTTAGGCGCGGCGCGGCCCGGATTGCGTTTACCCGGCAGTGTTGATGCTTTTGAGCAGGGCGTGCGGGCGATTTTAGGCCAACTGGTGAGCGTGGCGATGGCGGCAAAATTGACCGCCAGAGTGGCACAGCTTTATGGCGAACGGCTGGATGATTTTCCGGAGTATATCTGCTTCCCCACGCCTCAGCGGCTGGCAGCAGCCGACCCGCAGGCATTAAAAGCGTTAGGTATGCCGTTGAAACGGGCAGAGGCGCTGATTCATCTGGCAAATGCGGCGCTGGAGGGCACCTTACCAATGACAATACCGGGCGATGTGGAGCAGGCGATGAAAACGCTGCAAACTTTTCCGGGTATCGGGCGCTGGACGGCGAATTATTTCGCCTTGCGCGGCTGGCAGGCGAAAGATGTTTTTCTGCCGGATGATTATCTGATTAAACAGCGATTTCTGGGGATGACACCGGCACAAATCCGCCGTTATGCCGAGCGCTGGAAGCCCTGGCGTTCTTATGCGCTGTTGCATATCTGGTATACGGAAGGCTGGCAACCAGACGAAGCATGACGTTGGTCGCCGGAAGCGGTGCGAGCGCCTTATCCCGCCTGCGGAATGAGCGATTTGTAGGCCTGATAAGACGCGTTAGCATCGCATCAGGCAATGGGCAAACGCTCTCTCAGTTAATCGCGAAATAACTGCTATTCACCAGCAAATCCAGAGGTTGGGCATCGGCAATCACATCACCATAAATCAGATCGACGCCGATGCCAGAAAGCGTATCCATCACTAAGGGTAAAACGACTGGCCCGGCGATGGTTTTCATCCCGAGTCGCTGAGCGTGCCCCTGAATAATCGTAATCAGCATCTCATCCATCAAATTACCCTGCACGTTGGCGCATAACTCACCATCAAGTAGCAGGTAATCTGCCATATTCGCTTTCAGCGAGTTGAAGATTTGCAGATCGCGGCCCACCTGGCTGAGCACTATCCGACATCCCGCCAGCCGCAGTTTTTGCACGCTTTCTGCGTGATCTAAAATCGCTTCAGCCGGAATAATCAGATGTAATAACCGTGGTGGTAGAGGGCTATTTTCCAGCTGCTCAAGCAGATCATTCACCAGCGTGGCGCTACTCAAACCGGCAACGGAAAGGGGGAGGGCGATGCTTATGCCTTTACTGGCAACCGCTTTTGCGGCCTGCTGGAAAAATTCGTGGAATACCCGTCGGTCAAGAGCATGGCTAAGTGCCGGATCGCTGAAGCTACGACGAAATTTTTGTTCATCAATAATCTCGCCTTCGCAACTCCAGAGCTTAAGTGAAATCAGCCACAAATTACGCGCTTCCGGGATCCGCGGCGAAGCGACACCGTGGGCGATCATCATCAACTGATTCTCTTTAATCATCCGCCACTGTTCATCAAGCGACATCGCCGCCCGTTCGCTATGTGCGGCAGCTTGCTGTGGTTCGTAAACCGTCACCCGGCCCCGTCCACCATTTTTGGAGGCATAACAGGCGATATCAGCCTGCGACATCACTTCTGCCGCCTGATGATTGTTGTCATCAATCAAGGTAATCTACCCGATGCACACGGCCTTCCCATATAAAGTGATAATCATTCACGGCACTGATAATGCGTGTAGCGATAAAACGCGCACTTTCGATATTACAGTCTGGCAACAGTAGACCAAATTCATCACCACCGAGTCGCGCCAGCACGTCGCTGGAGCGCAGCATACTCAGCATCAACGACGCCAGTTCGCGCAGTAAAGCGTCACCCGCCGCATGCCCGGCGCTGTCATTCACCGCTTTAAAGCGATCAAGATCGATAAACACCAGGGCATGTCGCTGATGTGTACTGTTTACCGTTTGCAGCAGGATACGCAGTTGCTTCTCAAAACTGGCGCGATTGGCGAGATGCGTCAGTGCATCATGGGAGGCGCTGTAGCTCAGCTGGCGCAGCATTTTGCGTGATTCGGTGACGTCCTGAATCACCAGTACCGAGCCTATATTGCTGCCGTCCAGAGTACTTAACGGCGTAATACTGTAATGCACGTCGTAACTGCCGCCGTTCCGGCAGTGCAACACCACATCTTGTTCAATCGCGGAACGTGAGGTGTCGGCACTGTAAATGTTCTCCATTAATGGTCCGTTGTCGCCAAAAGTAATATGCAACACCGTCAGGAGCGGAACACCTAATGCTTCTTCCTGCGTCCAGCCGCTCATCTTCTCCGCCGCTGGATTCATAAAGGTAATTTTCATCGCCATATCAATACAGACCACGGCTTCACCGATGGAATCCAGCGTAATGTGCAGGCGCTCTTTTTCCTGAAACAATGCCTCGTTAAGCTGTTTAACCTCGGTCATATCCATATTAATGCCGAGCAAGCGTTCGACTTCGCCTTCTTTATTCAGTACCCGGTTGGCGAGGGCGCGGATATGGCGGATGCCATCTTTCACGGCAATGCGAAATTCCAGCTTAAAGGGCGAGCGTGATTGCAACGAATCACGAATCACTTTTTCGGCATGCTGGCGATCTTCCGGCAGCACGCACTCGTACCACACCTGCCAGTTCGGTTTGATATGCGGAGGAATTTCATACAGCTCGAACATCCGCTTATCCCAGCTAAAAATATTCGGCTTCAGCTCCCACTCCCAGATGCCAATCCCGCCCGCTTCGTTAGCCAGCGTGATGCGCTCCATCAGTTGCTGATTCACCTGTTCGGTGCGTTTTAGCTCGTTAATGTCTTCAATCTGAGCGATAAAATAGAGCGGCGTGCCATCCGTGTGGCGCACCAGTGAGACGGCAAGCAACGCCCAGACAACATCGCCATTGCGGTTGTAGTAGCGTTTTTCCATTGAATAGGTGTTTATTTCACCGCTTATCAGCTTTTCAACCTGTTGGAGATCTTTATTGAGATCCTCCGGCCAGGTCAGTTGCTGAAAGGTGAGTCCGCGCAGCTCTTCCTGACTGTAACCGAGAAACTGGCAGAGTGCTTTGTTGGATTGCAGCCATTGTCCCTCGGTGCCCACTAACGCCATACCGATAGCGGAATATTCCATCGCGTTCCGAAAGCGGGTTTCGCTTTCGGAAATGTGTTTGCGTTCCGCACGAAAGGCATATATCACCATGGTCATGATGTTGGCGGGCAGCAGGATCAGCAAAAACGGTAGCCACGGCATATGGCTCATCAGGTACGTACGCGGCGTAGCAAGCAGGGAGGGATCCGCGGCCATCATCAGCGACACCATCATCACCGTGGTAAGGAAGATCAAAAAGGCTTCCATTCGTGGCAGGCGCACGGCGCTCCACATCAACAGCACAATAATGAAAGTAAAAGGCCACGGCAGATACAGCATCGAAAGCCAGCTTAACGTCAGTGTGATGGCTAACGTGAGCAGCGACTCAAAAAGCAACCGTGGGTTGCGATGGCGCAGCAGATAGTGTGGTTTAAATAACAATCCCAGCGGCACCAGTGCCAGAGCGCCGATGGATTCTGACAGTACTCATATCAAAAATGCCCTGAGAGGATCGTCTCCGGGCGTCAGCAGGACAACCAGCCCCGTTACTTTATTCGTACCCCTTATAATGGGGTGTTAGCCAGCCAGACCCGGCATGATTACTGCCCCCAGTCGTCCATGATCCGGGGGGTGATGTCACCGGGTCTGGTGGGGCGCTGGTAACCGCTAATAGGGGTCAGGTCAGGCAC
>NZ_JBQZXC010000134.1:0-9121 GCF_053555815.1 Shigella sp. SIG6
GAACAAATGGTAGTGTCCGCTATTGCCAGTACACCTCAGTAATAATAGCGGCCCAAATTCAGAGCTGAACATTTACCAGTACGGTGGCGGTAACTCTGCACTTGCTCTGCAAACTGATGCCCGTAACTCTGACTTGACTATTACCCAGCATGGCGGTGGTAATGGTGCAGATGTTGGTCAGGGCTCAGATGACAGCTCAATCGATCTGACCCAACGTGGCTTCGGTAACAGCGCCACTCTTGATCAGTGGAACGGCAAAAATTCTGAAATGACTGTTAAACAGTTCGGTGGTGGCAACGGTGCTGCAGTTGACCAGACTGCATCGAACTCCTCCGTCAACGTGACTCAGGTTGGCTTTGGTAACAACGCGACCGCTCATCAGTATTAATACATCATTTGTATTACAGAAACAGGGCGCAAGCCCTGTTTTTTTTCGGGAGAAGAATATGAATGCGTTATTACTCCTTGCGGCACTTTCCAGCCAGATAACCTTTAATACGACCCAGCAAGGGGATATGTACACCATTATTCCTGAAGTTACTCTTACTCAATCTTGTCTGTGCAGAGTACAAATATTGTCCCTGCGCGAAGGCAGTTCAGGGCAAAGTCAGACGAAGCAAGAAAAGACCCTCTCATTGCCTGCTAATCAACCCATTGCTTTGACGAAGTTGAGTTTAAATATTTCCCCGGAAGATCGGGTGAAAATAGTTGTTACTGTTTCTGATGGACAGGCACTTCATTTATCACAACAATGGACGCCCTCTTCAGAAAAGTCTTAATTTGTTGAAATATCGAGCATAAGATGAATCTGGAGAGAATGGTCTGCTGCGAATCAGCCAACCTGAAAGTATGGATAACACAACCCTCAAGGATGACTAATCATTGAGGAAATAGAATAAATGTTCAGACCTTTTTTAGGCTCTCTTATGCTCGGCAGTTTGTTTTTTCCTTTTATTGCCATTGCAGGAAGCACCGCGCAAGGGGGCGTGATCCATTTTTATGGCCAAATTGTGGAACCGGCATGTGACGTCAGCACCCAGTCATCACCCGTAGAAATGAACTGCCCACAGAATGGTTCTATTCCGGGCAAAACCTACTCCAGCAAAGCGTTAATGAGCGGCAATGTCAAAAACGCGCAAATAGCCTCAGTAAAAGTGCAGTATCTTGATAAACAGAAAAAGCTGGCTGTAATGAACATCGAATATAACTAAGTTTCTGAACAACTCACGTTGCTGAGCAGAAAAATGCGATTTAACCAAAAAGCCTGCTGTACACTTAAGAAACAAGAAGGTGTAAGGAGGCGTTATGAAAACGCGTATTCATGTTGTGCAGGGTGATATTACCAAACTGGCCGTTGATGTGATTGTGAATGCGGCTAATCCGTCATTAATGGGAGGCGGCGGCGTCGATGGGGCCATTCATCGCGCAGCGGGTCCGGCCCTGCTGGATGCCTGTTTAAAAGTCAGGCAACAGCAGGGCGATTGCCCTACGGGGCATGCCGTTATTACGCTTGCAGGCGATCTTCCCGCTAAAGCCGTAGTACACACCGTCGGGCCAGTCTGGCGTGGTGGTGAACAAAACGAAGACCAGCTTTTGCAGGATGCCTATCTGAATAGCCTACGACTGGTGGCGGCAAACAGCTATACGTCAGTGGCTTTTCCTGCAATCAGTACTGGGGTTTATGGTTACCCTCGTGCGGCAGCGGCTGAAATCGCAGTTAAAACCGTTTCAGAATTTATTACCCGTCACGCTTTACCCAAACAGGTATACTTTGTCTGTTATGATGAAGAAAGCGCCCACCTCTACGAAAGACTCCTTACCCAACAAGGAGATGAATGATTTGCCCCGGCTGGCGAGCGCGGTGCTGCCACTGTGTTCGCAACATCCCGGTCAGTGTGGTCTTTTCCCTCTGGAGAAAAGTCTGGATGCGTTTGCCGCCCGGTATCGTCTGGCCGAAATGGCAGAGCATACGCTGGATGTTCAGTATTACATCTGGCAGGACGATATGTCGGGGCGGTTACTGTTTTCCGCCCTGTTAGCCGCAGCAAAGCGTGGCGTTCGCGTCCGTTTGTTGCTGGACGACAACAATACGCCCGGACTTGACGACATTTTACGCTTGCTTGACAGTCATCCACGCATTGAAGTCCGGCTTTTTAATCCTTTCTCGTTTCGCTTGCTACGTCCGCTTGGATATATCACCGACTTTTCCCGTCTCTATCGCCGGATGCACAATAAAAGTTTCACTGTCGATGGCGTGGTTACCCTAGTGGGAGGACGAAATATTGGTGATGCCTATTTTGGTGCAGGGGAAGAGCCACTTTTTTCGGATTTAGATGTCATGGCAATAGGCCCCGTGGTAGAGGACGTTGCCGATGATTTCGCCCGCTACTGGTATTGCAAATCGGTTTCACCCTTACAGCAGGTGCTGGATGTCCCGGAAGGTGAAATGGCGGATCGCATCGAGTTACCCGCCTCCTGGCATAACGATGCCATGACGCATCGTTATTTACGCAAAATGGAATCCAGTCCATTTATAAATCATCTGGTTGATGGAACGTTGCCGCTTATCTGGGCGAAGACACGTTTATTAAGTGATGATCCGGCGAAAGGGGAGGGCAAGGCAAAACGGCATTCACTGTTACCGCAGCGCCTGTTCGATATCATGGGCTCACCCAGTGAACGCATCGATATTATCTCTTCCTATTTTGTACCGACACGCGCAGGTGTGGCGCAACTCTTACGGATGGTGAGAAAAGGGGTAAAGATTGCGATCCTAACCAATTCTCTTGCCGCTAACGATGTTGCTGTCGTCCATGCCGGATACGCGCGCTGGCGCAAAAAATTGCTCCGCTATGGCGTGGAATTATATGAACTCAAGCCGACGCGTGAACAAAGCAGTACGTTACACGATCGCGGCATAACCGGTAATTCCGGTGCCAGCCTGCATGCTAAAACTTTTAGCATCGATGGTAAAACGGTGTTTATCGGCTCTTTCAATTTCGATCCGCGTTCAACATTGCTCAATACTGAAATGGGCTTCGTGATAGAGAGCGAAACGCTGGCACAGTTAATTGATAAATGCTTTATTCAGAGCCAGTACGATGCGGCCTGGCAGCTCCGTCTGGACAGGTGGGGACGGATCAACTGGGTTGATCGTCATGCAAAGAAAGAGGTTATTCTCAAAAAAGAACCCGCCACCAGTTTCTGGAAGCGGGTTATGGTCAGACTGGCGTCGATATTGCCCGTGGAATGGTTATTGTAAATGTGGCTTAACGGGCTGGTGCTTTATCGTTCTCACGCTTAACAACCGGTTTACCAGAGAACAAAAACTTCAGTAACGGGATGCGTAAATGAATTTCATACAGAATTATCGCAATCCCTACTACGAATATCAGGCCACAGAGAAAACCAAGCCAGTTGGAGGTGATGTGCGGTGTAATGTATGCGCCGAAAAACAGCGTTAACGGGTGGTGAACCAGATAGATAAACAGCGATGCGTTAACAAAATAAGTCACCCGCGCTGACTGGAAGTTAAGCAAACGGTGGCCAAAGGAGAAGACCACATTCACCATCCACAGGCCGAGGACCATGGTGATCACCGACTCGGTTTCGTACATCCAGGCATCGCCACTGCCATAGCGCTGGTTGAGTAAATAAGCGACAAACGCCAATGCTGCAGCGAGGGTACAGCCACGAGACGGCGTGGTAAACAAGGCTTTAAGATGAGGGAAAATGAAAGCCAGTGCGCCGAGGATAAAGAACGGTAAATAAAATAGCGTTTGCATGACAATAAAATTGAACATGCCATTACTCAGAATGGGTGGATACACAATAAAAATCGTTCTTCTTATTACCGCATAGCCGATGCCGAGGCATAAAAAAATCACCGATAGTTTTACCATCGAGAATTTTTTATTCGTTTTATCAGAATTTTCTAAATTATTTCTGATGCGCTTAAATATCCATACACACAGCGTCGTCATGACTACTAACACCAGTAAAAACCACAGGTGTGATATTAATTCCCAGGCCAACGTATTATATTTGTCATACAATGATAGCCCAGGCCAACTTTCCGCTTTCCCTTTGACATATTGCAGCATAATAAATTGCGGTAATGTCAGTAGGGGGATGGCTGTTAACATCGGGATACCTACACGTTCGACACGTACTTTCCACCATTTTTTCAAGGGATAGCGTAAAAAAAGCATGTAGGAAAAGTATCCGGATATAACGAAAAATACCTGCATGCGGAACGAGTGGATGAAGTCATTAAAAAGGGTCAGCCACAATGACGGTTCGGCGCTATTCACATGCCATGTATGGCTCGAATAGATTAAAGAAATATGAAAAGGGATCCCTAACAACATCAGCCAGGCGCGGATGGAGTCGAGGAAATATTCACGTTGCGCGGGTACTGGATTCATATATGGTTAACTAATCTCGGATTTTTCGTCTTATCCCTGTCGGGTTATGCCTTTAGGCTTGTTGCAATAGCGACACCGACCTGACCGCGCCAGGCGCAGGCTTCAAGGTTTTTATGCATAGCATCATCGCTACCACTAACCAGAATGGAAGCGTCTGTAAGACGGTTGATAAATAAATTTGCTGGCAAACCCTACACGAAGTCGATGCTTCTGTCTTTAGGAGAAGCACGGAAAGTGAAAACGGTTGCAATCAGGTGCTTAATCTATGAGCCAGCGTGCTGAACGATACCGGGATTCAGTTGTCGGAATGGCTGGTTATCCATTAAAATAGATCGGATCGATATAAGCACACAAAGGGGGAAGTGCTTACTAATTATGAAACATAAACTACAAATGATGAAAATGCGTTGGTTGAGTGCTGCAGTAATGTTAACCCTGTATACATCTTCAAGCTGGGCTTTCAGTATTGATGATGTCGCAAAGCAAGCTCAATCCTTAGCCGGGAAAGGCTATGAGGCGCCTAAAAGCAACTTGCCCTCCGTTTTCCGCGACATGAAATACGCGGACTATCAGCAGATCCAGTTTAATCATGGCAAAGCGTACTGGAACAATCTGAAGACCCCATTCAAACTCGAGTTCTACCATCAGGGTATGTACTTCGATACCCCGGTCAAAATAAATGAAGTGACTGCCACCGCAGTCAAACGAATCAAATACAGCCCGAATTATTTCACTTTCGGCGATGTTCAGCATGACAAAGACACGGTAAAAGACCTTGGTTTTGCCGGTTTTAAAGTGCTTTACCCGATCAACAGCAAAGATAAAAACGATGAAATCGTCAGCATGCTCGGGGCCAGCTATTTCCGCGTGATTGGTGCAGGTCAGGTTTATGGCCTTTCTGCCCGCGGCCTAGCAATTGATACCGCTTTGCCATCGGGTGAAGAATTTCCACGCTTCAAAGAGTTCTGGATCGAGCGTCCAAAACCGACTGATAAACGTTTAACCATTTATGCATTGCTTGACTCGCCGCGTGCGACAGGTGCTTACAAATTCGTGGTTATGCCAGGGCGTGACACGGTTGTGGATGTGCAGTCGAAAATCTATCTGCGCGATAAAGTCGGCAAACTGGGGGTTGCACCGTTAACCAGTATGTTCCTGTTTGGGCCGAACCAACCGTCGCCCGCAAATAACTATCGTCCGGAGTTGCACGACTCTAACGGTCTGTCTATCCATGCTGGTAATGGCGAATGGATCTGGCGTCCGTTGAATAACCCGAAACATTTAGCGGTCAGCAGCTTCTCCATGGAAAACCCGCGAGGCTTTGGTCTGTTGCAGCGAGGTCGTGATTTCTCCCGCTTTGAAGATCTCGATGATCGTTACGATCTCCGTCCAAGCGCATGGGTGACTCCGAAAGGGGAGTGGGGCAAAGGCAGCGTTGAGCTGGTGGAAATTCCAACCAACGATGAAACCAACGATAACATCGTCGCTTACTGGACGCCGGATCAGCTGCTGGAGCCGGGTAAAGAGATGAACTTTAAATACACCATCACCTTCAGCCGTGATGAAGACAAACTGCATGCGCCAGATAACGCATGGGTGCAACAAACGCGTCGTTCAACGGGGGATGTGAAGCAGTCGAACCTGATTCGCCAGCCTGACGGTACTATCGCCTTTGTGGTCGATTTTACCGGCGCAGAGATGAAAAAACTGCCAGAGGATACCCCGGTCACAGCGCAAACCAGCATTGGTGATAATGGTGAGATAGTTGAAAGCACGGTGCGCTATAACCCGGTTACCAAAGGCTGGCGTCTGGTGATGCGTGTGAAAGTGAAAGATGCCAAGAAAACCACTGAAATGCGTGCTGCGCTGGTGAATGCCGATCAGACGTTGAGTGAAACCTGGAGCTACCAGTTACCTGCCAATGAATAAGACAACTGAGTACATTGACGCAATGCCCATCGCCGCAAGCGAGAAAGCAGCATTGCCGAAGACTGATATCCGCGCCGTTCATCAGGCGCTGGATGCCGAACACCGCACCTGGGCGCGGGAGGATGATTCCCCGCAAGGCTCGGTAAAGGCGCGTCTGGAACAAGCCTGGCCAGATTCACTTGCTGATGGACAGTTAATTAAAGACGACGAAGGGCGCGATCAGCTTAAGGCGATGCCAGAAGCAAAACGCTCCTCGATGTTTCCCGACCCGTGGCGTACCAACCCGGTAGGCCGTTTCTGGGATCGCCTGCGTGGACGCGATGTCACGCCGCGCTATCTGGCTCGTTTGACCAAAGAAGAGCAGGAGAGCGAGCAAAAGTGGCGTACCGTTGGTACCATCCGCCGTTACATTCTGTTGATCCTGACGCTCGCGCAAACTGTTGTCGCGACCTGGTATATGAAGACCATTCTTCCTTATCAGGGTTGGGCGCTGATTAATCCTATGGATATGGTTGGTCAGGATTTGTGGGTTTCCTTTATGCAGCTTCTGCCTTATATGCTGCAAACCGGTATCCTGATCCTTTTTGCGGTACTGTTCTGTTGGGTGTCCGCCGGATTCTGGACGGCGTTGATGGGCTTCCTGCAACTGCTTATTGGTCGCGATAAATACAGTATATCTGCGTCAACAGTTGGCGATGAACCATTAAACCCGGAGCATCGCACGGCGTTGATCATGCCTATCTGTAACGAAGACGTGAACCGTGTTTTTGCTGGCTTGCGTGCAACGTGGGAATCAGTAAAAGCCACCGGGAATGCCAAACACTTTGATGTCTACATTCTGAGTGACAGTTATAACCCGGATATCTGCGTCGCAGAGCAAAAAGCCTGGATGGAGCTTATCGCTGAAGTCGGTGGCGAAGGTCAGATTTTCTATCGCCGCCGCCGTCGCCGCGTGAAGCGTAAAAGCGGTAATATCGATGACTTCTGCCGTCGCTGGGGCAGCCAGTACAGCTACATGGTGGTGCTGGATGCTGACTCGGTAATGACCGGTGATTGTTTATGCGGCCTGGTGCGCTTGATGGAAGCCAACCCGAACGCCGGGATCATTCAGTCGTCGCCGAAAGCGTCCGGTATGGATACGCTGTATGCGCGCTGTCAGCAGTTCGCGACCCGCGTGTATGGGCCACTGTTTACAGCCGGTTTGCACTTCTGGCAACTTGGCGAGTCGCACTACTGGGGACATAACGCGATTATCCGCGTGAAACCATTTATCGAGCACTGCGCACTGGCTCCGCTGCCGGGCGAAGGTTCCTTTGCCGGTTCAATCCTGTCACATGACTTCGTAGAAGCGGCGTTGATGCGCCGTGCAGGTTGGGGGGTCTGGATTGCTTACGATCTCCCGGGTTCTTATGAAGAATTGCCGCCTAACTTGCTTGATGAGCTAAAACGTGACCGCCGCTGGTGCCACGGTAACCTGATGAACTTCCGTCTGTTCCTGGTTAAGGGTATGCACCCGGTTCACCGTGCGGTGTTCCTGACGGGCGTGATGTCTTATCTCTCCGCTCCGCTGTGGTTTATGTTCCTCGCGCTCTCTACTGCATTGCAGGTAGTGCATGCGTTGACCGAACCGCAATACTTCCTGCAACCACGGCAGTTGTTCCCGGTGTGGCCGCAGTGGCGTCCTGAGCTGGCGATTGCACTTTTTGCTTCGACCATGGTGCTGTTGTTCCTGCCGAAGTTATTGAGCATTTTGCTTATCTGGTGCAAAGGAACGAAAGAATACGGCGGCTTCTGGCGCGTTACATTATCGTTGCTGCTGGAAGTGCTGTTTTCCGTGCTGCTGGCTCCGGTACGCATGCTGTTCCATACGGTCTTCGTTGTCAGCGCGTTCCTTGGCTGGGAAGTGGTGTGGAATTCACCGCAGCGTGATGATGACTCCACTTCATGGGGCGAAGCGTTCAAACGCCACGGCTCACAGCTGCTGTTGGGGTTAGTGTGGGCTGTTGGGATGGCGTGGCTGGATCTGCGTTTCCTGTTCTGGCTGGCACCGATTGTCTTCTCGTTGATCCTGTCACCGTTTGTTTCGGTGATTTCCAGCCGTGCCACCGTTGGTCTGCGCACCAAACGCTGGAAACTGTTCCTGATCCCGGAAGAGTATTCACCGCCGCAGGTGCTGGTTGATACCGATCGGTTCCTTGAGATGAATCGCCAACGCTCCCTTGACGATGGCTTTATGCACGCAGTGTTTAACCCGTCATTTAACGCTCTGGCAACCGCAATGGCGACAGCGCGTCACCGCGCCAGTAAGGTGCTGGAAATCGCCCGTGACCGCCACGTTGAACAGGCGCTTAACGAGACGCCAGAGAAGCTGAATCGCGATCGTCGCCTGGTGCTGCTAAGCGATCCGGTGACGATGGCCCGTCTGCATTTCCGCGTCTGGAATTCCCCTGAAAGATATTCTTCATGGGTGAGTTATTACGAAGGGATAAAGCTCAATCCACTGGCATTGCGTAAACCGGATGCGGCTTCGCAATAAAAACGTAGTTGCCTGATGCGCTACGCTTATCAGGCCTACATCGTTCCTGCAATTTATTGATTTTGCAAGATTTTGTAGGTCGGATAAGGCGTTCACGCCACATCCGGCAAAAACAACGAGCCAATAAAAATACCGGCGTTATGCCGTAATGCCAGTCAGTTAAGCAACTGACTGGCTCTTTTTCGGGGCTGTGGGGTATTTCCAGGGCCTCTCCTTTACCACTCTCGAA
>NZ_JBQZXC010000135.1:0-9114 GCF_053555815.1 Shigella sp. SIG6
ACTTTACGTTATTCGTTCACAGTGTTGATAAGTGGTTTTGCCCTCTGTTTCTGTTATCATCGGGCTTACCTTATCAGGGCTTTGAAATGCCCTGTAACTTCCCTCTTAACGGGAGAGAAAGAACATAGTGACCCCAAGCGAAGCGCCCCTCTAAAAAGTTTTTTTAGTTACTTTGTTTAAAAGCACATCAAACGATACATTTTATTGATTTAGGTCAAAGACAAAAGCATTGACAAAATGGTAAGATTGTTCACATGACCTTACTTAACAGATTCTTAAGAGCTTTGAAACAGCCTGTTTAACAGGTCACTACCTCTGGTCTTATCGTTCCCTCTCTTCTTGGTAGTTCTGTTAAGTATCTTTTCAGGTATCTCTTACAGTCACTGTTAAGATGATACTCTCCCTTCGGGTTATATCGTATCTCTTCCCCCGTTAAATATCCCTTCACAGTCAGACTAAATAACACCTGTGTAGTTTCTTGTATGAAGTTGACCTTAGTCAATGTTTGTGAAGGTGTTACAGAGCATGTTCTCTAGGTCTGTGTAGCTTGCTTAGCGGGAAGAGAGGGTGATACATGAGAAAGAACCCTCCTGTTAAAAAGACCACTTAGAAGTCTGAGACTTTAGTAAAATCTGTGAATATAGCTTCTCAGACGCTCTGTAACGCATTCTAAGCGATTTTACCCCCTTATTTTAAGGTGGGTGGTGCATGCCTATAGGTTACCCCTAAAAATGGGGTTAAAACTCGCTACAGAGCTTTCTATGAGGCTTGGTAAGATTGTGCAAAATCTGTACAATGGTTATTTGGCTTCTGAAAATTTTTATAAAAATCATAGTAGCCCTCTTTGAATCTCATCTTCCCCGAATCTTCGAAAATATCTGTATGTCTGCTAAGTACCCGTCACACCAGCTATGTGACCCCCTTGGCAAAAAAGCCAAATAGCTATTGACTTTCTATGTGAGTTGCTATAAGGGCATCTATCTAGGTCTTTAACTGTATAAATACACATGACAACAAACGCCCGTTAGGTGTCTACTTTAAAAGGTAGCCGTATATATAGACAACAATTGTGATAATTGATTAAATGTCTATAGACAAACAGAACAGACCTTTGTTGGCTATATAGAGAGATAAGAACATGCGTACATTCCTTTATGCTCGTGTATCAGTTAATGACCTCACCACACAAAACCAAGTAGAAGCTGTTAAACGTGCTGGTTATGAAGTCAAACCTTCACGAGTAATTGAGGAAGTTATTAGTGGGGCTACACCAGCTATGGACAGACCACAATTTGTAAAGCTGGTGGATAAGCTGGAAGAAGGTGATTGTCTTGTAGTGACCAAGATTGACCGCTTAGGAAGGGATAACATTGATGTACAGAAGACCGTCACAATGTTACTTGGTATGGGTGTGAAGCTAATTTGCTTAGATTTGCCTGTCAAAGACCTTTCAAGTGCTGAAGGTAAACTTATCCTTCAACTATTCAGTACCTTTGCAGAGTTTGAACTTAACCGCATCAGAGAGCGAACCAGAGAGGGCTTAGAACGAGCTAAAGCACAAGGTAAGGTGTTAGGTCGTCCTGTAGCTGTGAACACTACAGAAGCCGTTTTAGAGCATAAGGCAAAGGGATTATCACAAAGTCAGGTTGCAAAGCTTCTGAATCTCTCTGTAAGAACGGTTAGCCGTCACTGGACAAAGACACTGTAAGAAACTTAGTAGCATCTTCATAGCCTCCTTAATTGGGGGCTTTTTTGTGTCTGTAACATATGGTGACCAAACATCTATATATCGTTATATAGTCATGTATATAGCACTATATGTAGTGTCTGGAGAGGGGCGACTAACACGATACAGTTTACCCTGAAAAGAGACTTCACAGATTCTTTATATATTTCAATAAGTTATGCTAAAAAGAGACTATACCGGTACTGCATAGAATTTGTGTAAAACTGCTTAGATACTTGGAAATCTACTATTAAATTGCATAGTCATTCACCTGATAAAGCCTGTAATTAACAGGTATGTTCTATGAATCATCCTCATACGTGTTTAGCTATGTAAAAGCACCAGAACTTTAGCCATTTCTAACCACTCCTCGTGTTATCTCTATTCCGTAGCGATTCGCTACCACTTATTTAAAGATAAGACGTCCTTTTCAGAGTGCAAATTTCACAACCACTTATTTGATTTATAACAACTTTCACAAGCACGTAATTTTGTCGCAAAATGACACATTTTTATCTCATCGCGTTTTTTTAATCATAAGAGCGGCTTATGGATAATTATTGGAGATGATATCTATTCTCGCTAAGAAGCTGTTGCAGGATATTACCAAACGCGGGTCTGCCCGCGTCAGTTCACTAAGCTTAGTCCCACGTAGCGAAAATATGGCAGCCGCCATACGCCGCGTTAATTCTATGCAATATGATGTCTATACCCAGACGGAGGTCAGTAATGGCAAACCATCGAGGCGGTTCCGGCAATTTTGCAGAAGACCGCGAAAGAGCATCAGAAGCAGGTAAAAAAGGTGGCAAGAGCAGTCACGGCAAAAGCGACAACTAGCCGGGCTAATCAATGACGAATGCATTTTTTTCTTAAGCTCGTCAAAAAGTCATCACCGCCGGTAACCCGGCGGTTTTCTGTTTATGGCTCCTGATGAACAACTTCTGGCGGTGGAACGTCAACCAACCTTCTGCTTAATAACGCATTGAGTAAAATCGCGCCAAAGGTTGCTGTACCGATCCCTCCCAACGTAAAACCGCCAAGCGTGAGAGCAAAATCACCCGCGCCCAGCACGAAGGTTACTGCGACCATAATCAAATTACCGTTCTGGCTTAAATCGACACGGTTTTGTACCCATATCCTTGCGCCTGCGACGGCAATCAGCCCGAACACAACAATTGATGCACCACCAATCACCGCGGCCGGAATGGTATGGATCAGCGCGCCAAATTTCGGCGAAAAGCCCAACAGCATAGCGATGACGGCAGCTGCAACAAACACCAGCGTCGAGTAGACTTTTGTCACGGCCATCACACCGATATTTTCAGCATAGGTGGTGACGCCGCTACCGCCGACAGAGCCGGAAAGCATCGTTGCCAGACCATCACCGACGAATGCTCGCCCCATATACGGGTCCATATTGCGTCCGGTCATCCCGGCGACCGCCTTGAGATGACCTAAGTTTTCCGCCACCAGAATCACCGCCACGGGCGCAATCAACATCATCGCCTGGCCATTAAAACCAGGAGTGGAAAAATGCGGCAGACCGAACCAGGCAGCATAGCTGACGAGAGTAAAATCGACGGCTTTTCCCAGCCCTAAAACGTTGGTCATCACGCCATACAGCAGACAGGCGACAATTAATCCTACGAGAATCAATAACCGCTGGATCATGCCACGGGTAAACACCGCCACCAGCCCAATACACAGCACCGTCATTACCGCCATCCAGCTATCAAAGGCCGAAGCCGATACACTTTTCACTGCGATAGGCGCTAAGTTCAGGCCAATCGCCATCACCACCGCACCCGTCACCACCGGCGGCATTAGTCGTTCAATCCAGCGTGTACCAATTTTCATCACCACCAGGCCAATGACGGTATAAACCAGCCCACAGGCGATAATCCCGCCCAGCGCGATGCTGATATTCGGGTTAATGCCCTGACCGTTAAAGCCCGTCGCGGCAATCACCACGCCGACAAAAGCCGCGCTGGAGCCGAGATAACTGGGGACGCGCCCGCCGGTAATAAAGAAAAACAGTAACGTGCCGATCCCCGACATTAAAATGGAAAGATTGGGATCCAGCCCCATCAGAATCGGCATTAACACCGTCGCGCCAAACATCGCCACCGCGTGTTGAACGCCCATTACTGCCGTCTGAGCAAACGGCAATCGTTCATCCGGCGCGACCACGCCGCTCTCTGTAGAGGTCGATTTTAACTGCCAGTGAGGAAAACCGAACATTGCCATCAGCTGTCTCCTTAAGGAGGTTAACAAGCAGGGCGCATCAGCGCGTGATAACTGCGATCGAACCACACCAGCCCGTAGGGTGTGGTGTGACGATGAATCGCTTCGATGGCGCAAAACAGAATGTCGTGGGTGCCGACGCTCACCACCTGGCTGATACGGCAGTCAAACGAAACCAGAGCCTCTTCCAGTTGCGGGCATCCGGTCACACCCGTCTGCCAGCGGGCGGCGGCAAAGCGGTGTTCCATGGGCGTTTTGCCGCCAAAAAGATTTGAAAGCGGCTCCTGCCCGGCGCTCAGTGTATTTACACACAGCGTTCGATTTTCATTGAATACCGGCCAGACGGACGCCCCACGATTCAGGCACACCAGTAATGTGGGCGGCGTGTCGGTCACGCTGCAGACGGCGCTGGCGGTGAACCCGGCGCGCCCGGCTGGACCGTCTGTGGTGATGATATTGACCGCCGCGCCCATACAGGACATCGCATCGCGAAAGGTTTGTTGATCAACTATGTTCATAGTTTGCTCCTTACAACAGCCCGCAGGCTTCTTCAAAGGACAGACGTGGCAGGCGCGCAAAAAGTTTGCTGCTATCGCCATAGCCGATATTAATCAGCAGATTGCTCTTCAGCGTGCTGCCCGCAAAAAAAGCGTCGTCAACGTGTTGACGGTCAAAACCCGACATCGGGCCGGTATCCAGTCCCAGCGCACGGCAAGCGACGATCAGATAGGCCGCCTGCATGGAACTGTTGCGAAACGCTGTTTCTTCGGCAAGTTGTGGGCTGGAGGTAAACCAACTGCGGGCATCACCGTGGGGAAACAGTAGTGGTAACCGTTCATAAAATTCACTGTCCCAGGCGACGATAGCGGTGACGGGCGCGGTCAGGGTTTTTTGCAGATTGCCGCTGGAAAGCGCCGGGCGCAGACGTTCTTTTCCTTCTGCAGTGCGGATAAACACGATCCGTGCCGGAGAACAGTTAGCTGATGTCGGCCCCCATTTCATCAGGGCATAAAGCTCCTGTAACGTCTCATCGCTGACGGGTGTCTCCCGCCAGCCGTTGTGAGTGCGGGCATCGGTGAACAGGGTGGTAAGCGCACCTGGGCTAACGGCTTCGTTCATAGCAATTCCTTACAGGGCGGCTTCACGGTAATGTAACAGGCTGGCAAGCCCGTTGAGTAACAGAGCATTAAACGTTTCGGGATCGGTCACGTTGCAGGCGTGTCCGCCATAGGGCATCACCATTTTCTGGCTATCGGGCAGGGCGGCATGAAGTTCACTGGAACATGCTGTTGGCACCAGCAGATCATCACTGGCGCAGATGATTTGTACCGGGCAGCGGATGCGATCCGCATGGTGACTAAAGTCAGCGCGTTTGAGGGCGTTAAGTCGACGTAGTAAATTATTTTTGCCCTGAAAATGCGCCAGTGCCAGCGCGTCTTCTGCCTCCAGGCGAGGTGCGCGGGCCGCCATCCAGTCGGCGGGATAGAGGAACAACGGCTGCGCTTCCACCCATGCTTGCGCGCCGCCGCTATACAGTAATCGTTCGCGAACCTGAAAATAGCGGCGCGTATGGGCGTTTATTCGTAGCCAGCCGTTAACGCTGACCAGCATAGTTACCGACGCGGGATAATCCAGCGCCAGCTGCATCCCCACCAGCGCACCGAGCGCATGGCCGACCACCGCGTAACGCTCAATCCCTGCGGCTACCAGCGCCTGATGCAGTTCCGCTGCCATCTGGGCGATACTGTAATCTTCTGCCAGTGTGTCGGGATTATTGCCGGTGCCGCGCTGGTCGTAACAGACTACCTGATACTCCTGCTCCAGCACCGCCAGTTGCGTTAACCAGTAACTGCCGCTACCGCCAAGACCCGAAATCAACACCACTACGGGTGCATCAGCATAAGGGGGAGGTGAGAGTGAAAGTTTCATCGCGGCCTCACTTGGCGATATGCGCAATTGTGGCGATTTCCACCAGCGCGTCAGGTTTTACCAGTCCGCACTGAATGCAGAATCGCGCCGGTTTATCACCCGGAAAAAACTCGGCGTAGATTTCGTTAATCGCGGCGTAATTTTTCCAGTCGGTAATAAAGATGCTGTTGAAGGTCACATCCGCCATCGTGCCACCCGCCGTCTCGATCACCTTGCGGATAGTTTCCAGAACGTGGCGGGTTTGCGCCTTTGGGTCATCGGCAAACAGCACGTTATTATGTTGATCAAAAGCCAGCGTACCGGAGACATACACCACGCCATCAGCCAGCGTGCCGGGAACGAAGGGGGCCAGCGGTGCGCTGCTGCCAGCGGGAATAATTACGGATTTTGGCATCGTTAAACTCCTTAAGCGATATGAGCAAAGGACGTGGGAGAAAGCGCGTCGCAGAACGTTTCGACGTCGCTGACCCAGCCAAAAAAGGTTTCGATATTGAACAACGCGGCTTTCTGTGCAAATTCCGGCCCCGCCTGGTGTGTTGCGTCTTCCAGCACCACGCCGAAATGCTCCAGAAAAAAGCCATCGCGTAGCGTCGATTCGACGCAGACGTTGGTAGCGATACCGGTGAAAACCAGATGGCGTATTCCACGGCTGCGCAAAATGCTGTCCAGCGGCGTATTGAAGAAACCGCTGTAGCGCGGCTTCGGCAGCACAATATCGCCAGGCTGCGGCACCAGTTCATCCACCAGTTGATAATCCCAGGAGCCTTTCGCCAGCAATTTCCCCTGCAGCTGCGGCTGCTTACGCATGGTTTTCAGGGCGTTCGATTTATGAAAATTCGGTGAGCCGGGGCCGCCAGCCTCGACATACTGTTCATCCCAGCCATTTTGAAACCAGATGATTAACATCCCTGCCGCTCGCGCTGCGGTCACAGCGGTTTGAATGTTGGCAATGACCGGGCGAGTGGTTGAGACATCAAACCCGGCGAGATCTAAGTAGCCGCCTGGCGTGGCATAAGCGTTTTGCATATCCACCACGATCTGCGCACTTTGCTGCGGATCGAAGGTAATGGCTTCCGGTCGAGCGGTTAAGGTTGTCATCATGCCACCTCCTGAGTCAGCGCAGAGAGATGGGCGCGGCACTGCATCAGTGGTTGAATGCGCTCGCCGAAGGTTTCGATTCCCGACAGAAAATCATCGAAGGTCAACAGCACGCCTTCTGCACCAGGCACGCTTGTGACTTCATCTAACATGCGCGCGACACTGGCGTAAGAACCGACTAACGTCCCCATATTGATGTTTACCGCCGAAGAGGGATCGGCCATCTGACGAACGTTGGTGTCAGTACCGGAGCGGGTATCTTTCTGACTTTGTTCGGTTAGCCAGCTTAACGCCTCTTCATCCGCGCCCGCTTTGTAGTGTTCCCATTTGGCGCGAGTGGCATCGTCGGTTTCATCGGCAATCACCATAAACAACACATAAGAGCCAACGTCGCGTCCGGTTTGCTCTGCGGCCTGTTTCATCCGCGCAGCGGTCGGGGCGAAAGCCGTGGGTGTATTTACGCCTTTGCCGAAACAGAAGTTGAAATCGGCATACTGGGCGGAGAACGCCATGCCAGCGTCGCTTTGCCCGGTGCAGATCACTTTCATGGGGACACTCGGTTGCGGACTGACGCGACAATCATTCATGGTGAAAAAATCGCCTTTAAAATCGCTTTTCCCCGTGCCCCACAGGTCGCGCAGCACCTGAACATATTCGGTGAGATAGTCGTAACGACGGGAGAAATAGTCATCGCCAGGCCAGATACCCATCTGCTCATACTCGGGCTTTTGCCAGCCAGTCACGAGGTTGACGCCAAAACGCCCGCCAGAGATGGAGTCGATGGTTGCGGCCATACGGGCGACGATTGCCGGAGGTAACGTTAAGGTGGCAGCAGTGGCGTAAATCTGAATGCGCGAGGTCACGGCTGCCAGACCCGCCATCAAGGTGAACGACTCAAGGTTGTGATCCCAGAACTCAGTTTTGCCGCCAAAGCCACGCAGTTTGATCATCGACAGGGCGAAATCGAAATGGTAATGCTCCGCTTTTTGCACAATGGCTTTATTCAGTTCAAAGGTCGGCATGTACTGCGGCGCGTGGGTCGAAATGAGCCAGCCGTTGTTGCCAATAGGTACGAATACGCCAATTTTCATCATCAACCTCTCTTCGTCTCGTAAAGTGAAAGTCAGACGGGGCGCTGCATCCTGCATATCCTTTTCAGCCGCGTATTGGCTTGTTTGCAAAGCGGATGCCAGTTTTTAAAAAGTGAATGTTATTAATGTGTTAGCATTGTGTTATCTAAAATATCTGGTAAAAAGTGGACTAAACGGTCAAAACAGTTGCACATAAAACATGCATCCGTGCGCGATGAGAGTGCAGAAGGTCGAGGCCGGGCGGGGGTTTTGCTATCCTGTTACCAATCTACAAGAGGGGAGAGCGCATGACGCAAGGCGCAGTGAAAACAACGGGTAAACGTTCGCGCGCAGTAAGCGCGAAGAAAAAAGCGATTCTTAGCGCAGCACTGGACACTTTTTCACAATTCGGTTTTCACGGCACAAGGCTGGAGCAGATCGCAGAGTTGGCGGGTGTTTCAAAAACCAATCTGCTGTATTACTTCCCGTCAAAAGAGGCGCTGTATATTGCCGTGCTGCGGCAGATTCTCGATATCTGGCTGGCACCGTTAAAAGCGTTTCGTGAAGATTTCGCCCCGCTAGCGGCGATAAAAGAGTACATCCGTCTGAAGCTGGAAGTCTCACGCGATTATCCGCAGGCTTCGCGCCTGTTCTGTATGGAGATGCTGGCAGGCGCGCCGTTGTTAATGGATGAACTGACGGGCGATTTGAAGGCATTAATTGATGAGAAATCGGCGCTGATTGCCGGTTGGGTCAAAAGCGGCAAACTCGCGCCGATTGATCCGCAGCATTTGATTTTTATGATTTGGGCTTCCACTCAACATTACGCCGATTTCGCCCCTCAGGTGGAGGCGGTGACAGGCGCGACGTTGCGCGATGAGGTATTTTTCAATCAAACGGTTGAAAACGTGCAGCGGATTATTATTGAGGGGATTCGACCACGTTAAAGATGCCGGAGGAGGTTGTAACATCCTCCGGCTACCTGTTTAACCGATCGTCATTAAACTGGCGTTACCGCCAGCGGCAGCGGTATTCACACTCAGCGAA
>NZ_JBQZXC010000136.1:0-9042 GCF_053555815.1 Shigella sp. SIG6
TACGCTTTCCTCTTTCAGAGTCAACCCTGAATTTCAGGATTTTTTCTCTTCGTTGTTCCGACCATCCTGTGAAGTGTTTCACGTTGTCGTCTCAACGGAGGCGCATTATAGGGATCCCAATATTTTGCACAAGTATTTTTTTGATCTTTTTTTCTGTTTGTTGTTTTTTCACCCTTTTTGCTGCAATCGCACACAAAACGGTGCTTTTTTGCATACTAAAAGACTTGCACAAGGCCAATAATGCCCCCAAAGTCATTAGTAAATCATTTATTGCTGAGGTAAGTATGTCTGATGTTTTACGCCCATACCGCGATCTTTTTCCACAAATCGGTCAGCGCGTAATGATCGACGATAGCAGTGTCGTGATTGGTGACGTTCGTCTGGCTGATGATGTGGGGATCTGGCCGCTCGTTGTGATTCGTGGAGATGTACATTATGTACAGATCGGAGCACGCACCAATATCCAGGATGGCAGTATGTTGCATGTCACTCATAAATCCTCGTACAACCCAGATGGCAACCCATTAACCATTGGCGAAGATGTCACTGTTGGTCACAAGGTGATGCTCCACGGCTGCACCATTGGCAATCGAGTTTTGGTTGGGATGGGCTCAATTTTACTTGATGGCGCAATAGTAGAAGATGATGTGATGATTGGTGCGGGTAGTCTGGTCCCACAAAATAAACGGCTGGAGAGCGGATATCTGTATCTCGGTAGCCCCGTCAAACAGATCCGCCCGTTAAGTGATGAAGAGAAGGCTGGGTTACGCTATTCCGCGAATAATTACGTGAAATGGAAGGACGAATATCTGGATCAGGGTAACCAGACCCAGCCTTGATCATCTTCACTTTGTTCCTGAATTAAGTTTTCCGCTTCTTCTTCCAGGTCCCAGCGATGCTGACGAAAACTCGCTAACCACTGTTCTGGCGTATCTCCAGTAAAGCGATACGCCAGACTCTCGCCAGAGATCGCGCATGTCAGTTGCATACCATTCACGAGAGCGGGAAAACATACACATTTTTTATTCTCGTCCCACTCTTCCCTGTCCGGAAACTGGATGGCCTGATTCACGCGGACAATTCCTCCTGCAATTGCTTTATAACTGGTTCTACGTCAGGCAGAACACCGTGCCAGAGAAGAAAGGCATGAGCCGCCTGTGCCACCAGCATTCCTAAACCATCAGCATTACGCTTTGAGCCTCGCTGCTCACACCATGCCAGAAAAGGAGTTTTTCCTTTCTGATAGAACATGTCATAGCAATAAATGCCTGGATGAATGAGCGATGACGGGATCGCCGGAATATCACCACTGATGCCACTGGATGTTGCATTAATAATGAGATCAAACTCATGACCTTCCAGTTCGTCCATACCCAACGCCTGAATACTGCCAGTGTGCGCAAACAATTTAGCCAACTCTTCCGCGCGGGATACCGTCCGATTAGTGATTGTCACCGCACAGTCCAGGGAAAGAAGTGGCAGTAGTACGCCGCGAGATGCTCCACCAGCGCCGATAAGCAGAATACGTAAACCAGGGCGGATAAAAGACAGACGTTCCAGATCGCTTAACAAGCCTACACCATCGGTATTGTCACCCAGCAGGCGTCCATCTTCTAACCGCTTGAGGGTATTAACTGCACCAGCCAACGCTGCCCGTTCAGTAAGCTCATCCGCTCTGGCAAAAGCCTCTTCTTTAAAAGGCACCGTCACATTCGCACCTTTACCACCAGCACGAAAGAAAGCGTTCAGTGTGTTGATGAAATCATTGATGGGTGCCAACACGCGCCCATAGGGATGTTCAATATTCAGTTGCTGAGCAAATTGCTGATGAATGAATGGCGATTTGCTGTGGGCTATCGGATTACCAAAAACAGCATAGGTTTCCATTATGTTACCCCTGTCGAAACAGTTCACCCGTCAGGGCATCGCGGATTTCTGAAGGATTTAAACGCCCCCCCGTTTCACCAGGCACAACCGGGAACGCCGCGCCAAATTGTGCGCGAACTTCGTCTACTGTTCGACAAGGTGGCAATCCACTCAAGTTGGCACTGGTAGAAACCAGCGGTTTACCATAAGCCTGGCACAAAGCAACCACCAACGGATGGTCGGTGACTCGTACAGCAAGCGAATCAAAGCGGCCCGTCAACCAGCGCGGTGTTGTCGCAGGCGCGGGAAAGACAAAGGTGACAGGACCTGGCCAGCAGGAAAAAATGGTTTCACGCTGCACGTCAGTCAACATGGTGTCATCAATATAGGGTTTAAGCTGCTCGTAATTTGCCGCGATTAAAATCAGCCCCTTATCAACCGGACGCTGTTTTAACTCCAACAGTCTCATCACTGCTGTTTCGCTATCAGGATCGCACCCGACACCGAAAACGGCTTCCGTTGGATAGGCGATGACACGTTTTTCATTGAGGACATCTATCGCAGCTGCGATAGCGTCTCCTTGCAGGTTATTATTCACGTTATTATTCCGCCGAAACCGGCTTTCCACATTGTTTACTGGCACAAAAGTGTTTTACACCCTGCGCGGTTTTCTTTTCGATGAGTAGCGGATAATGACACTCAGGGCATTCTCCAGCTATTGGTTTGAAGTTAATGGCAAATTGACACTCCGGGTAGCGATCACAGGAGTGAAATGTTTTGCCATAACGGGAGCGGCGCTGGACCAGATGGCCCGTCCGACATTGGGGGCATGTAATTGCTGTTTCGTCCGGTTTATCGATAAGTTCGGTATGTTCGCATTCAGGGTAGTTACTGCAACCAATAAACATACCAAAGCGTCCCTGGCGTAATACCAGATTTGCGCCACATACGGGGCAAACCTGCCCCTCCAGAACTTTGACAATATGTCCATCCGCTGAAGATTTCAGAGGACGGACGTAGTCACACGCCGGATACTGTGAGCATCCAAGAAACGGACCGTGTTCCCCGGATCGAATAACCAGTTCAGCCCCGCACTTTGGGCAGGACTCATTATTACGCACCGTGAACAGTGCTGATTTTGCCATAACAACTTATGCTGAATTAAAGAAATGATTAATGCAGCATACCTTCATTCACTTCAAAGAGTAATTCTTCCATTTGCTGGTACGCATTTTCGCAGCCCGGGATGTTGAACAACACCATCAGGATCACCCATTTCAGATCATCCAGTTCGAACTCTGCGTTATCCAGCGCGAGCACTCGCTCTATCACCATTTCACGAGTTTCAAGGTTGAGCACCTGAATCTGCTCAAGGAAAAGCAGAAACCCACGGCAGCTGGCATCCAGTCGTTCACACTCTTCCGGTGTATAAATACGCATGGAGAGAGGATCCGAGGCCAGTTGCATCGGTTCTGCCAACCCTTCCTGATAATCAGCAAGTTTTTCCAGCCATAGCAGGGCATTGTAGATATCTTCTCGCTCAAAACCTGCGTCGGTAAGATCCTGTTCAAGTTTGTCTTGATCCACACGCAACTCAGCTTCAGTGTGAATATAGGTTTCAAACAAATACATTAGTACGTCGAACATGGCATGCCCTCCTCAATCGGACATAGCCGCCGGGTACAGCTGCGATCCATCCTGCTAACTCCAGTTCGAGTAGTTGAGTAACTACCTCTGGCGCAGGTTGGCCGGCACGTTCAGCGACGACGTCAACAGGTGTTACCTCATCTCCTACGTTAGCCAGGAGCTCAGGAAATGGCAATGCCACGTCTTGCTGATCTGGTGAATAAAATGAATTTTCAGGGGCGTCTGGCAACCAGTGCAATCCAAATTGCAAGTTTTCCAGAATTTCTTCCGGTTCCGTCACAAGAATCGCACCTTGTTTTATTAACCAGTTAGGCCCTTCGCTTCCCGGATTCCCTATTGGACCTGGCAAGGCAAAAACTTCACACCCCTGCTCAAGCGCACAACGTGCTGTCACCAGCGAACCACTGCGCAAAGCCGCTTCCACCACCAGTACACCTTTACTTAGACCACTGATAATGCGATTTCTTCGTGGGAAATTGTAAGCAAGGGGTGGAACATCGAGGGGAAATTCCGAGACGAGAGCGCCACCCTGTTCAAACAGACTGGCAGCCAGTCGGGCATGGCGACGCGGATGAATGGTATTAAGTCCATTCCCCAATACAGCAATGCTGACGCCATTTACCTGTAAGGCCGCTTTATGCACCACACCATCGATTCCACGCGCCAGTCCACTCGTAATTGTCACTCCACACGTCGCCAGAGTTTCGCAAAATAATCGCCCCCATCGCTCGCCATACCATGAATGCGCCCGACTCCCCACTACGGCAAGCTGAAATGAATGCAGCGCGTGCAGTTCTCCTTCAACAAACAGTGCGCCGGGGTAATCTGTCGTCGCCTGAAGTTGAGGAGGATAAAATTCGCTGTCCGCAGGGATTAAATGATGGTTGGGTTGCTCCAACCAACAAAGTGAGCTTTCGATACTCTTTCGTGGAAATGAAAGAAAGCGTTGTGCCTGCCGCAATGTAAGCCCTGTTTGCTGCAATACAACCGCATCAATATGCGACTGTTTTGCCAGCCAGTGAGCGATACGGACCATATCATCGCCGTACAAGCTGCTGATGCTCATTAAACGCAGCCAAATTTCTGTATCGACCATCCTTATCTCCCTGCCATAAGCAAGCCTTAGCAATCTTTGCGATTGGTCAGTGATGCTGTCAATCAGAGGGGGATTTGTCTAGAATAGAAGAAATAATCTTTCTAACTCCTGAACACATCTCTGGAGATTTATGTCAGTTTTGCAAGTGTTACATATTCCGGACGAGCGGCTTCGCAAAGTTGCTAAACCGGTAGAAGAAGTGAATGCAGAAATTCAGCGTATCGTCGATGATATGTTCGAGACGATGTACGCAGAAGAAGGTATTGGCCTGGCGGCAACCCAGGTTGATATCCATCAACGTATCATTGTTATTGATGTTTCGGAAAACCGTGACGAACGGCTGGTGTTAATCAATCCGGAGCTTTTAGAAAAAAGCGGCGAAACAGGCATTGAAGAAGGTTGCCTGTCGATCCCTGAACAACGTGCTTTAGTGCCGCGCGCAGAGAAAGTTAAAATTCGCGCCCTTGACCGCGACGGTAAACCATTTGAACTGGAAGCAGAGGGTCTGTTAGCTATCTGTATTCAGCATGAGATGGATCACTTGGTTGGCAAACTGTTTATGGATTATCTGTCACCGCTGAAACAACAACGAATTCGTCAGAAAGTTGAAAAACTGGATCGTCTGAAAGCCCGGGCTTAAGGATAAGAACTAACGTGTCAGAATCACTACGTATTATTTTTGCGGGTACACCTGACTTTGCAGCGCGTCATCTCGACGCGCTGTTGTCTTCTGGTCATAACGTCGTTGGCGTGTTCACCCAGCCAGACCGACCGGCAGGACGCGGTAAAAAACTGATGCCCAGCCCGATTAAAGTTCTGGCTGAGGAAGAAGGTCTGCCCGTTTTTCAACCTGTTTCCCTGCGTCCACAAGAAAACCAGCAACTGGTCGCCGATTTGCAGGCTGATGTTATGGTCGTCGTCGCCTATGGTTTAATTCTGCCTAAAGCTGTGCTGGAGATGCCGCGTCTTGGCTGTATCAACGTTCATGGTTCACTGCTGCCACGCTGGCGCGGTGCTGCACCAATCCAACGCTCACTATGGGCGGGTGATGCAGAAACTGGTGTAACCATTATGCAAATGGATGTTGGTTTAGACACCGGTGACATGCTCTATAAGCTCTCCTGCCCGATTACTGCAGAAGATACCAGTGGTACGCTGTACGACAAGCTGGCAGAGCTTGGCCCACAAGGGCTTATCACCACGTTGAAACAATTGGCAGACGGCACGGCGAAACCAGAAGTTCAGGACGAAACTCTTGTCACTTACGCCGAGAAGTTGAGTAAAGAAGAAGCGCGTATTGACTGGTCACTTTCGGCAGCACAGCTTGAACGCTGCATTCGCGCTTTCAACCCATGGCCAATGAGCCGGCTGGAAATTGAAGGACAGCCGGTTAAAGTCTGGAAAGCGTCGGTCATTGATACGGCAACCAACGCTGCACCAGGAACGATCCTTGAAGCCAACAAACAAGGCATTCAGGTTGCGACTGGTGATGGCATCCTGAACCTGCTCTCGTTACAACCTGCGGGTAAGAAAGCGATGAGCGCGCAAGACCTCCTGAACTCTCGTCGGGAATGGTTTGTTCCGGGCAACCGTCTGGTCTGATAGTCCACTCTTCTAAGCCCGGTCTTGCCGAGCATTTTTATACTTATGAAAAAACAACGTAATTTACGTAGCATGGCGGCCCATGCCGTTGAACAAGTCGTCGAGCAAGGGCAATCATTAAGCAACATTCTGCCACCGCTCCAGCAAAAAGTTTCCGATAAAGACAAAGCACTTCTTCAAGAGTTGTGCTTTGGCGTACTGCGTACGCTTTCGCAGTTAGACTGGCTGATTAATAAGTTAATGGCCCGTCCGATGACCGGCAAACAGCGCACTGTGCATTACCTGATTATGGTTGGTTTGTATCAACTGCTTTATACCCGCATTCCACCTCATGCTGCGCTGGCTGAAACGGTTGAAGGCGCTATCGCAATTAAGCGTCCGCAACTTAAAGGGTTGATTAACGGTGTATTACGCCAGTTCCAGCGTCGGCAAGAAGAGTTATTAGCCGAGTTTAATACCCGTGATGCACGTTATCTGCATCCTTCCTGGTTGCTGAAGCGTCTGCAAAAAGCGTATCCAGAGCAGTGGCAATCCATCGCCGAAGCCAATAACCAGCGTCCGCCAATGTGGCTGCGTATTAATCGTACGCATCATTCCCGCGACAGCTGGCTTGCATTGCTGGATGAAGCAGGAATGAAAGGTTTCCCGCATGCGGATTACCCTGATGCTGTACGGCTGGAAACACCTGCACCTGTTCATGCGCTACCTGGTTTTGAAGACGGATGGGTTACCGTTCAGGATGCATCAGCACAAGGTTGCATGACCTGGCTTGCGCCACAAAACGGTGAACACATCTTGGATCTTTGTGCCGCCCCCGGCGGTAAAACAACGCATATCCTTGAGGTGGCACCAGAAGCGCAGGTTGTTGCGGTTGATATTGACGAACAGCGCCTCTCTCGCGTTTACGACAATTTAAAACGCCTTGGTATGAAGGCAACCGTGAAACAAGGTGATGGCCGTTACCCTTCCCAATGGTGTGGCGAGCAACAGTTTGATCGCATTTTATTAGATGCGCCTTGTTCAGCAACGGGGGTGATTCGTCGCCATCCAGATATTAAATGGTTACGTCGCGATCGCGATATCCCGGAACTCGCGCAATTGCAGTCTGAAATTCTCGACGCCATTTGGCCGCATTTAAAATCCGGTGGAACCCTGGTCTATGCCACCTGTTCGGTGTTACCGGAAGAGAATAGCCTGCAGATTAAAGCCTTTTTGCAACGTACCGCTGATGCCGAACTTTGCGAAACAGGAACACCAGAGCAACCGGGTAAACAAAATCAGCCTGGTGCCGAAGAGGGCGACGGCTTCTTTTACGCTAAGCTAATCAAAAAGTGATGAGATAACGGGTCGCGACTGATGAAAATTATCATTCTGGGTGCCGGCCAGGTTGGCGGCACACTGGCGGAAAACCTGGTTGGCGAGAACAACGATATTACTGTTGTCGATACCAACGGTGAGCGTCTGCGGACTTTGCAGGATAAATTTGACCTGCGAGTCGTGCAGGGGCATGGCTCTCATCCACGCGTATTGCGGGAGGCAGGTGCCGACGACGCCGATATGCTGGTTGCTGTAACCAGTTCAGATGAAACCAATATGGTTGCCTGCCAGGTAGCCTACTCACTTTTCAACACCCCTAATCGCATCGCTCGCATCCGCTCACCAGACTACGTACGCGATGCCGATAAGCTATTTCATTCAGATGCTGTACCGATTGATCATCTGATCGCACCAGAGCAGTTGGTTATCGATAATATTTACCGACTGATTGAGTATCCAGGCGCATTGCAGGTGGTGAACTTCGCTGAGGGTAAAGTCAGCCTCGCTGTAGTTAAAGCCTATTATGGCGGCCCGCTGATTGGTAATGCACTTTCGACCATGCGCGAACATATGCCACATATCGATACTCGTGTGGCAGCAATTTTCCGCCACGATCGCCCCATTCGTCCACAAGGTTCGACCATTGTTGAAGCTGGTGATGAAGTGTTCTTTATTGCCGCTTCACAGCATATCCGCGCGGTGATGAGTGAATTACAGCGACTGGAAAAACCGTATAAACGGATCATGCTGGTTGGTGGCGGTAATATCGGTGCAGGGCTGGCGCGTCGTCTGGAAAAAGATTACAGCGTTAAACTCATCGAACGTAATCAGCAGCGCGCTGCCGAACTGGCGGAAAAGTTGCAGAATACGATCGTCTTTTTTGGTGATGCGTCGGATCAAGAACTGCTGGCCGAAGAACATATCGATCAAGTTGATCTGTTTATTGCCGTCACCAACGATGACGAGGCCAATATCATGTCCGCCATGCTTGCCAAACGTATGGGTGCGAAAAAGGTGATGGTATTGATCCAGCGCCGCGCTTATGTGGATCTGGTTCAGGGGAGCGTGATCGATATTGCAATTTCACCACAACAAGCAACTATTTCTGCGTTGCTTAGCCATGTGCGAAAAGCAGATATTGTTGGTGTTTCCTCATTGCGCCGCGGCGTAGCAGAAGCTATTGAAGCCGTTGCTCACGGTGATGAAAGCACCTCACGCGTTGTCGGCAGAGTCATTGACGAAATCAAGCTACCGCCAGGAACGATTATTGGAGCGGTGGTACGTGGAAACGACGTGATGATTGCCAATGACAATCTGCGCATTGAGCAAGGCGATCACGTAATTATGTTCCTCACAGATAAAAAGTTTATTACCGACGTCGAAAGACTCTTCCAGCCAAGCCCTTTCTTCTTGTAATTAATAAGGCGTCTAATGACGCCTTATTATTTCCCTTTGATTATCAAGGATTAATTAAATTCATTCCTGGCAGGAAAATGGCTTAACATTTGTTAGAC
>NZ_JBQZXC010000137.1:0-8986 GCF_053555815.1 Shigella sp. SIG6
GTCTGGGTATTGGCGAAGCGCCATTTATGCCTGCGGGAGTAAAGTCGATCACCGACTGGTATGCACAAAAAGAACGCGGCACGGCGCTGGGGATTTTTAACTCATCTACCGTTATCGGTCAGGCTATCGCGCCTCCTGCTCTTGTATTGATGCAGCTGGCATGGGGCTGGCGGACGATGTTCGTTATCATCGGCGTGGCAGGGATTCTGGTTGGGATCTGTTGGTACGCGTGGTATCGCAACCGGGCGCAGTTTGTCCTGACTGACGAAGAACGGACGTATCTCTCCGCGCCGGTTAAACCGCGTCCACAGCTGCAATTTAGCGAGTGGCTGGCGCTGTTTAAGCATCGGACAACTTGGGGGATGATTTTAGGTTTCTCTGGCGTCAATTATACCGGTTGGCTCTACATTGCGTGGTTACCCGGTTATTTGCAAGCCGAACAAGGTTTCAGTCTGGCGAAAACCGGTTGGGTAGCGGCGATTCCTTTCCTCGCGGCGGCGGTCGGGATGTGGGTTAACGGTATTGTGGTCGATCGGCTGGCGAAAAAAGGCTACGACCTGGCGAAGACGCGTAAAACGGCTATTGTCTGCGGTTTGATGATGTCGGCATTAGGCACGTTGCTGGTCGTGCAATCTTCCTCGCCAGCTCTGGCGGTAGCGTTTATCTCAATGGCGCTGTTCTGCGTGCATTTCGCGGGAACGTCTGCATGGGGACTGGTGCAGGTGATGGTGTCAGAAACAAAAGTGGCTTCCATCGCCGGGATTCAAAACTTTGGCAGTTTTGTTTTTGCTTCCTTTGCTCCGATCGTAACCGGTTGGGTAGTGGATACCACACACTCGTTTAATCTGGCGCTGGTTATCGCGGCCTGTGTGACGTTCACCGGGGCGCTGTGTTACTTCTTTATTGTCAAAGATCGCATTGAGTAATCGTTACTATCAGGCTCTCTTGCTGTGGGCCTGTAGAATAAAAAAAAGCGGATCCTGGAGATCCGCAAAAGTTCACGTTGGCTTTAGTTATTCGAGTTGAGAAACTCTCGAAACGGGCAGTGACTTCAAGGGTTAAAAGAGGTGCCGCTCCGTTTCTGTGAGCAATTATCAGTCAGAATGCTTGATAGGGATAATCGTTCATTGCTATTCTACCTATCGCCATGAACTATCGTGGCGATGGAGGATGGATAATGAATATTCGTGATCTTGAGTACCTGGTGGCATTGGCTGAACACCGCCATTTTCGGCGTGCGGCAGATTCCTGCCACGTTAGCCAGCCGACGCTTAGCGGCCAAATTCGTAAGCTGGAAGATGAGCTGGGCGTGATGTTGCTGGAGCGGACCAGCCGTAAAGTGTTGTTCACCCAGGCGGGAATGCTGCTGGTGGATCAGGCGCGTACCGTGCTGCGTGAGGTGAAAGTCCTTAAAGAGATGGCAAGCCAGCAGGGCGAGACGATGTCCGGACCGCTGCATATTGGTTTGATTCCTACGGTTGGACCATACCTGCTACCGCATATTATCCCGATGCTGCACCAGACATTTCCAAAGCTGGAAATGTATCTGCATGAAGCACAGACCCACCAGTTACTGGCGCAACTGGACAGCGGCAAACTCGATTGCGTGATCCTCGCGCTGGTGAAAGAGAGCGAAGCATTCATTGAAGTGCCGTTGTTTGATGAGCCAATGTTGCTGGCTATCTATGAAGATCACCCGTGGGCGAACCGCGAATGCGTACTGATGGCCGATCTGGCAGGGGAAAAACTGCTGATGCTGGAAGATGGTCACTGTTTGCGCGATCAGGCAATGGGTTTCTGCTTTGAAGCCGGGGCGGATGAAGATACACACTTCCGCGCGACCAGCCTGGAAACTCTGCGCAACATGGTGGCGGCAGGTAGCGGGATCACTTTATTGCCAGCGCTGGCTGTGCCGCCGGAGCGCAAACGCGATGGGGTTGTTTATCTGCCATGCATTAAGCCGGAACCACGCCGCACTATTGGCCTGGTTTATCGTCCTGGCTCACCGCTGCGCAGCCGCTATGAGCAGCTGGCAGAGGCCATCCGCGCAAGAATGGATGGCCATTTCGATAAAGTGTTAAAACAGGCGGTTTAAACCGTTTAACGCAGCTACCCGATAGGCTTCCGCCATCGTCGGGTAGTTAAAGGTGGTGTTGACGAAGTACTCAATAGTGTTGCCGCCACCTTTCTGTTCCATAATCGCCTGACCGATATGAATAATTTCGGCAGCGCGCTCGCCAAAGCAGTGAATACCCAGAATCTCTTTTGTTTCCCGATGGAACAAAATTTTCAGCGTGCCCACGTTCATGCCGACGATTTGTGCACGTGCCAGATGTTTGAACTGGGCGCGGCCCACTTCATACGGCACTTTCATCGCGGTCAGCTGCTGTTCGGTTTTGCCCACAGAGCTGATTTCCGGGATGGTGTAAATGCCGGTAGGGATATCTTCAATCAGATGTGCGGTGGCTTCGCCTTTTACCAGCGCCTGCGCGGCAATGCGCCCCTGGTCATAGGCCGCTGATGCCAGGCTCGGATAACCAATCACGTCGCCCACCGCGTAAACGTGCGGCTGTGCGGTCTGATACATGCTGTTGACCTTCAGCTGTCCGCGACTGTCAGTTTCCAGCCCAATGTTCTGTAACGCCAGCGAATCGGTATTACCGGTACGACCGTTGGCATAGAGCAGGCAGTCAGCTTTCAGTTTTTTACCCGACTTCAGATGCATGATCACACCGTCGTCACAGCTTTCGATCTTCTCGTACTCTTCGTTGTGACGAATCACTACGCCACTGTTCCAGAAGTGATAGGAGAGAGAATCTGACATCTCTTGATCGAGAAATGCCAGCAGGCGATCGCGGGTGTTGATCAGATCCACTTTTACATCCATACCGCGGAAGATCGACGCATATTCACAGCCGATCACTCCAGCACCATAGATAAGTACATGGCGCGGTTCGTGGTGCATGCTAAGAATTGAGTCGCTGTCGTAAATGCGTGGATGGGTGAAATCAACATCTGTTGGATGATATGGACGAGAGCCGCAGGCAATAACAAATTTTTCAGCGGTTAGTGTTTCAACGCTGCCGTCCGGGCAATCCAGCGCCAACGTATGCTCGTCAACAAAGCGAGCGTTCCCCTGCAATATTTCACAGTGATTACGTTCGTAAAATCCCTGACGCATGCGCGTTTGTTGATTAATCACGTTATCGGCATGGTTAAGGATATCGGCAAAAGAAGAGCGGAGCAGTCGGGAATGGTCGCTGTATAGTGGGTTTTGATTGAATTCTATAATGCGGCTGACGGCGTGACGGAGAGCTTTCGACGGGATGGTGCCCCAGTGGGTGCAACCGCCGCCAACATTTTGATAACGCTCGATAACTGCGACGCGCGCACCTTGCTTAACCAGGCCCATTGCAGCGCCTTCGCCGCCGGGGCCGGAACCTATTACTATGGCATCGTAATCGTAGGAATGTGGCATGGTAGGGCTTACCTGTTCTTATACATAAAAGCAACAGAATGGTAACATTCTATCGCGGGTAAGCCAATTGATCCCCGTCATTTATCTGGCTATATCCTGAGTGGCCTTTGCTTTGTCTGTTTCTTACTTTTGCCCTGACGTTTTATTGGATTTTTATCGACGATACTCTCCGTTTAAGCGGCAGGTTTCCGCTGTACGTAAAAGAACCGGCCAGTAAATATGTTTTATTGCGTTACCGTTCATTCACAATACTGGAGCAATCCAGTATGTTCATTCTCTGGTATAGTGCCAGCAGTACTTTTGGCAAGGATTCAGACATCGTGATGGGCGTAAGAGCGCAACAAAAAGAAAAAACCCGCCGTTCGCTGGTGGAAGCCGCATTTAGCCAATTAAGTGCTGAACGCAGCTTCGCCAGCCTGAGTTTGCGTGAAGTGGCGCGTGAAGCGGGCATTGCTCCCACCTCTTTTTATCGGCATTTCCGCGACGTAGACGAACTGGGTCTGACCATGGTTGATGAGAGCGGTTTAATGCTACGCCAACTCATGCGCCAGGCGCGTCAGCGTATCGCCAAAGGCGGGAGTGTGATCCGTACCTCGGTCTCCACATTTATGGAGTTCATCGGTAATAATCCTAACGCCTTCCGGTTATTATTGCGGGAACGCTCCGGCACCTCCGCTGCGTTTCGTGCCGCCGTTGCGCGTGAAATTCAGCACTTCATTGCGGAACTTGCGGACTATCTGGAACTCGAAAACCATATGCCGCGTGCGTTTACTGAAGCGCAAGCCGAAGCAATGGTGACAATTGTCTTCAGTGCGGGTGCCGAGGCGTTGGACGTCGGCGTCGAACAACGTCGGCAATTAGAAGAGCGACTGGTACTGCAACTGCGAATGATTTCGAAAGGGGCTTATTACTGGTATCGCCGTGAACAAGAGAAAACCGCAATTATTCCGGGAAATGTGAAGGACGAGTAATGAAACAAGCAAATCAAGATAGAGGTACGCTGCTGCTGGCGTTGGTTGCTGGCTTATCGATTAATGGTACTTTCGCAGCGCTGTTTAGCTCCATTGTGCCATTTTCTGTATTCCCGATTATTTCCCTGGTGCTGACGGTTTACTGCCTGCATCAACGTTATCTTAATCGCACCATGCCGGTAGGCTTGCCGGGTCTGGCAGCTGCCTGTTTTATTCTCGGCGTACTGCTGTACAGCACGGTAGTTCGTGCGGAATATCCGGATATCGGCTCTAACTTCTTCCCGGCAGTACTCTCCGTCATTATGGTGTTCTGGATTAGCGCGAAGATGCGTAACCGTAAGCAGGAAGTTGCTGAGTAATCGGTATCATGCCGGATGCTGGCGCATCCGGCATGGGTTTTACTTCGCGGTCAGTAATACGCCGCACTCCATATGGTGCGTGTAGGGGAACTGATCAAACAGAGCCAGACGTTCGACCTTGTGCGTCTGGCTTAATGTTTCCAGATTTTTGCATAACGTTTCCGGATTACAGGAGATATACAGAATACGTGGATACGCCTGCACCATTTTCTCGGTTTCACTGTCCAGACCGCTGCGCGGTGGGTCGACAAAAATGGTTTCGAACTGATAGCTCTTTAAGTCGATCCCTTGCAGGCGGTTAAACTCGCGCACACCATTCATCGCCTGAGTAAATTCTTCTGCCGCCATACGAATAATTTGTACGTTATCAATATGGTTAGCGGCAATGTTGTATTGCGCGGCAGCGACTGACGGTTTGGCGATTTCGGTGGCTAATACCCGATCAAAATTGCGCGCCAGCGCTAATGAAAAGTTACCGTTGCCGCAGTACAGCTCCAGTAAATCGCCTTTTGAGCCTTTGGTTACGTCCAGCGCCCATTCCAGCATCTGAATATTCATCGCCGCGTTCGGCTGGGTAAAGCTGTTTTCTATCTGACGATAGATCATCTCTTTCCCTGCGACCGGCAGACGCTCGTCGATGTAATCTTGATCCAGCGCGATTTTGGTTTTCGTTGCCCGACCAATCAGATGCACATTCAGATTCTGCGCGCGCAGTGCATCGCGCAGTGCTTCCGCTTCCTGACGCCACTCATCATCCAGCTTTTTATGGTACAGCAGGGAAACCACCGCCTGATTACTCAGCGTGGTGAGGTAATCAATCTGGAACAACTTGTGGCGCAGAACGGGATTATTACGCACACCCGCAATCATCGCCGTCATCAACTGGTTGATGAGTTCACTGGCGGCGGGGAAGCTATCCACGCGGATGCGGTTTTTGGTTTGTTGATCGAAAATGATGTGATACAGGTCATCGCCATCGTGCCAGATGCGGAACTCCGCGCGCATCCGGTAATGACTGACCGGCGAGCGAAACACTTCCGGAACCAGGTCAGAAAACGGTGCCATCATACTTTGCAAACGTACCACTTTTTCGGCTAACTGCGCTTCATACTGTTCTGTTGGAAGGTGTTCGGGGGTCATGATGTATCCTGAAAAATTAAAGTACGCGGCGATTGTAGGGATTGCTCATCAGATGTCCAGATCTTGATGAATTCCTATTTGTGAGCTACGTCTGGACAGTAACTTGTTACAACCTGTAGCATCCACTTGCCGGTCCTGTGAGTTAATAGGGAATCCAGTGCGAATCTAGAGCTGACGCGCAGCGGTAAGGAAAGGTGCGATGATTGCGTTATGCGGACACTGCCATCCGGTGGGAAGTCATCATCTCTTAGTATCTTAGATACCCCTCCAAGCCCGAAGACCTGCCGGCCAACGTCGCATCTGGTTCTCATCATCGCGTAATATTGATGAAACCTGCGGCATCCTTCTTCTATTGTGGATGCTTTACAATGATTAAAAAAGCTTCGCTGCTGACGGCGTGTTCCGTCACGGCATTTTCCGCTTGGGCACAGGATACCAGCCCGGATACTCTCGTCGTTACTGCTATCCGTTTTGAACAGCCGCGCAGCACTGTGCTTGCACCAACCACCGTTGTGACCCGTCAGGATATCGACCGCTGGCAGTCGACCTCGGTCAATGATGTGCTGCGCCGTCTTCCGGGCGTCGATATCACCCAAAACGGCGGTTCAGGTCAGCTCTCATCTATTTTTATTCGCGGTACAAATGCCAGTCATGTGCTGGTGTTAATTGATGGCGTCCGCCTGAATCTGGCGGGGGTGAGTGGTTCTGCCGACCTTAGCCAGTTCCCTATTGCGCTTGTCCAGCGTATTGAATATATCCGTGGACCGCGCTCCGCTGTTTATGGTTCCGATGCAATAGGCGGGGTGGTGAATATCATCACGACGCGCGATGAACCCGGAACGGAAATTTCAGCAGGGTGGGGAAGCAATAGTTATCAGAACTATGATGTCTCTACGCAGCAACAACTGGGGGATAAAACACGGGTAACGCTGTTGGGCGATTATGCCCATACTCATGGTTATGATGTTGTTGCCTATGGTAATACCGGAACGCAAGCGCAGACAGATAACGATGGTTTTTTAAGTAAAACGCTTTATGGGGCGCTGGAGCATAACTTTACTGATGCCTGGAGCGGCTTTGTTCGCGGCTATGGCTATGATAACCGTACCAATTATGACGCGTATTATTCTCCCGGTTCACCGTTGCTCGATACCCGTAAACTCTATAGCCAAAGTTGGGACGCCGGGCTGTGCTATAACGGCGAACTGATTAAATCACAACTCATTACCAGCTATAGCCATAGCAAAGATTACAACTACGATCCCCATTATGGTCGTTATGATTCGTCGGCGACGCTCGATGAGATGAAGCAATACACCGTCCAGTGGGCAAACAATGTCATCGTTGGTCACGGTAGTATTGGTGCGGGTGTCGACTGGCAGAAACAGACTACGACGCCGGGTACAGGTTATGTTGAGGATGGATATGATCAACGTAATACCGGCATCTATCTGACCGGGCTGCAACAAGTCGGCGATTTTACCTTTGAAGGCGCAGCACGCAGCGACGATAACTCACAGTTTGGTCGTCATGGAACCTGGCAAACCAGCGCCGGTTGGGAATTCATCGAAGGTTATCGCTTCATTGCTTCCTACGGGACATCTTATAAGGCACCAAATCTGGGGCAACTGTATGGCTTCTACGGAAATCCGAATCTGGAGCCGGAGAAAAGCAAACAGTGGGAAGGCGCGTTTGAAGGCTTAACCGCTGGGGTGAACTGGCGTATTTCCGGATATCGTAACGATGTCAGTGACTTGATCGATTATGATGATCACACCCTGAAATATTACAACGAAGGGAAAGCGCGGATTAAGGGCGTCGAGGCGACAGCCAATTTTGATACCGGACCACTGACGCATACTGTGAGTTATGATTATGTCGATGCGCGCAATGCGATTACCGACACGCCGTTGTTACGCCGTGCTAAACAGCAGGTGAAATACCAGCTCGACTGGCAGTTGTATGACTTCGACTGGGGTATTACTTATCAGTATTTAGGTACTCGCTATGATAAGGATTACTCATCTTATCCTTATCAAACCGTTAAAATGGGCGGTGTGAGCTTGTGGGATCTTGCGGTTGCGTATCCGGTCACCTCTCACCTGACAGTTCGTGGTAAAATAGCCAACCTGTTCGACAAAGATTATGAGACAGTCTATGGCTACCAAACTGCAGGACGGGAATACACCTTGTCTGGCAGCTACACCTTCTGAACCACGTCCCACCGTGCTGGTGTTTGACTCCGGCGTCGGTGGGTTGTCGGTCTATGACGAGATCCGGCATCTCTTACCGGATCTCCATTACATTTATGCTTTCGATAACGTCGCTTTCCCGTATGGCGAAAAAAGCGAAGCGTTTATTGTTGAGCGAGTGGTGGCAATTGTCACCGCGGTGCAAGAACGTTATCCCCTTGCGCTGGCTGTGGTCGCTTGCAACACCGCCAGTACCGTTTCACTTCCTGCATTACGCGAAAAGTTCGACTTCCCGGTTGTTGGTGTCGTGCCGGCGATTAAACCTGCTGCACGTCTGACGGCAAATGGCATTGTCGGATTACTGGCAACCCGCGGAACAGTTAAACGTTCTTATACTCATGAGCTGATCGCGCGTTTCGCTAATGAATGCCAGATAGAAATGCTGGGCTCGGCAGAGATGGTTGAGTTGGCTGAAGCGAAGCTGCATGGCGAAGATGTTTCTCTGGATGCACTAAAACGTATCCTACGCCCGTGGTTAAGAATGAAAGAGCCGCCAGATACCGTTGTATTGGGTTGCACCCATTTCCCTCTACTACAAGAAGAACTGTTACAAGTGCTGCCAGAGGGAACCCGGCTGGTGGATTCTGGCGCAGCGATTGCTCGCCGAACGGCCTGGTTGTTAGAACATGAAGCCCCGGATGCAAAATCTGCCGATGCGAATATTGCCTTTTGTATGGCAATGACGCCAGAAGCTGAACAATTATTGCCCGTTTTACAGCGTTACGGCTTCGAAACGCTCGAAAAACTGGCAGTTTTAGGCTGATTTGGTTGAATGTTGCGCGGTCG
>NZ_JBQZXC010000138.1:0-8857 GCF_053555815.1 Shigella sp. SIG6
ATAGAGGTCAACTTCGCGCTCGGTGCTCGCCGCTTCCTCGATGCGGTCGGCGTCGTAAAGCAGCACGCCCAGATACCGGATGCGACCCACGCAGGTTTCTGAGCACACGGTGGGTTGGTCTGACTCAATTCGCGGATAACAGAAGATACATTTTTCTGACTTGCCGCTTTTCCAGTTGAAGTAGATTTTTTTGTACGGACAACCGCTAATGCACAAACGCCAGCCACGGCATTTATCCTGATCAATCAGCACAATGCCGTCTTCTTCGCGTTTGTAGATAGCGCCGCTTGGGCAGGTCGCCACGCAGCTGGGATTGAGGCAGTGTTCGCACAGGCGCGGCAGGTACATCATGAAGGTGTTTTCAAACTGCCCGTACATCTCCTTTTGCATGGCCTCGAAGTTGCGGTCGCGGGCACGTTTTTCAAACTCGCCGCCCAGCAGTTCTTCCCAGTTTGGGCCCCAGATCACTTTGTCCATCCGTTTGCCGTCAATCAGTGAACGCGGGCGAGCAGTAGGGATATGTTTGCCTTCCGGTGTGCTATGCAAATGTTCGTAGTCGAAGGTGAAAGGTTCGTAGTAATCATCAATCTGCTGCGGCACCACCGGGTTGGCGAAGATTTTGGTTATTACGCCCATCTTGCTGTCCAGACGCGGACGGATCTTGCCATTCACATCGCGGACCCAGCCGCCTTGCCACTCTTCCTGATCTTCCCAGTTTTTCGGATAACCAATGCCCGGTTTGGTTTCGACGTTGTTAAACCATACGTACTCCATGCCTTCGCGTCCGGTCCAGACGTTTTTACAGGTCACCGAACAGGTATGGCAGCCGATACATTTATCGAGGTTAAGCACCATGCCGACTTGCGAACGTATTTTCATTTTTTCGCCTCCTGTACCTGATCGCGACCTTCATCATCCAGCCAGTTAACGTTCTTCATCTTGCGGATCATGATGAATTCGTCGCGGTTCGAGCCGACGGTGCCGTAGTAGTTAAAGCCCCAGGCCAGCTGCGCGTAACCGCCAATCATATGCGTCGGTTTCGGGCAAACGCGGGTGACCGAGTTATGAATGCCGCCGCGCATGCCAGTTACTTCCGAACCAGGAATATTCATAATGCGTTCCTGGGCGTGATACATCATGGTCATGCCCGGCGGTACACGTTGGCTGACCACCGCGCGGGCAGTCAGCGCGCCGTTGGCGTTAAATACTTCCACCCAGTCGTTATCGACAATGGTCAGTTCTCGGGCATCTGTTTCGCTGATCCAGACAATCGGTCCACCGCGAGAGAGCGTCAGCATTAGCAGGTTTTCACTGTAGGTTGAGTGAATGCCCCATTTCTGGTGCGGCGTCAGGAAGTTAAGTGCTTTTTCCTGGAAGCCGTTTGGCGGTATCTGGCGCATCTCACTGACGCTACGGGTGTCGATAGGCGGGCGATAAGCCACCAGGCTTTCACCAAAAGCACGCATCCACGGATGATCCTGATAGAGCTGCTGGCGTCCCGACAGCGTGCGCCACGGAATTAACTCATGAACGTTGGTGTATCCCGCGTTACAGGATACGTGATCGCTTTCCAGACCGGACCATGTGGGGCTGGAGATAATTTTACGCGGCTGCGCCTGAATATCGCGAAAGCGAATCTTCTCGTCCTCTTTGTGCAGCGCCAGATGGGTATGTTCGCGCCCGGTGATCTCGCCCAGCGCCTGCCACGCTTTGACTGCAACATGACCGTTGGTTTCCGGTGCCAGTGCCAGAATCACTTCTGAAGCGTCAATGGCGGTGTCAATCAGCGGACGCCCCTGTGCCGGGCCATCACGCTTGGTGTAATTGAGTTTGCCGAGGAAATCGATTTCATCCTGGGTATTCCACGAAATCCCTTTACCGCCATTGCCAAGTTTGTCCATCAATGGCCCGAGCGAGGTAAAGCGTTCATACGTAGCAGGGTAGTCGCGCTCCACCGCCACAATATTCGGCGCGGTTTTACCCGGGATCAGATCGCATTCGCCTTTGCGCCAGTCGAGCACTTCACACGGCTGTGAGAGCTCTGCCGGAGAGTCATGCAGCAGTGGTTGTAATACCACGTCGGTTTCTTTGCCAAGATGGCCCACGCACACTTGCGAAAATGCTTTGGCAATACCTTTGTAGATTTCCCAGTCGCTGCGTGATTCCCAGGCCGGATCGACCGCCGCAGAAAGCGGATGAATAAATGGATGCATATCCGAGGTGTTCATATCGTCTTTTTCATACCAGGTGGCGGTGGGCAGAACGATATCGGAGAACAGGCAGGTACTGGACATGCGGAAGTCGAGCGTCACCAGCAGGTCGAGCTTGCCTTCAATCGCCGCAGTTTGCCACTCGACTTCTTCCGGTTTGATCCCGTCGCTGGCACCGAGTTCCTCGCCCTGAATCCCGCTTTCGGTCCCCAGCAGATACTTCTGCATATACTCGTGGCCTTTGCCGGAGGAGCCAAGCAGGTTAGAGCGCCAGACAAACAAATTACGCGGATGATTGCTGCCGCTATCTGGTTGTTCGCAGGCCATACGTAAATCGCCCGATTTCAGCGCCTGGGCGGTAAATTCTGTGGGGGATAATCCGGCCTTGTCGGCTTCAGCTTTAATCCCGAGCGGGTTACGCCCCAGCTGCGGCGCAGAAGGTAGCCAGCCCATACGTTCGGCGCGAACGTTGAAATCAATCAGATGACTGCTGTACTTACTGGCATCGGCGAGCGGTGAAAGTAACTCCTGAGCAGAGACTTTTTCATAGCGCCATTGGCTGGAATGATTGTAGAAAAACGAGGTGCTGTTCATCTGGCGCGGTGGTCGGTTCCAGTCGAGCGCAAAGGCCAGTGGCAACCAGCCGGTTTGTGGGCGCAGTTTTTCCTGGCCGACATAGTGTGCCCAGCCGCCACCGCTTTGCCCGACACAACCGCAGAAGATCAGCATATTGATCATCCCGCGGTAGTTCATGTCCATGTGATACCAGTGGTTAACACCTGCGCCGAGGATAATCATTGAGCGCCCATGCGTTTTATGGGCGGTATCGGCAAATTCGCGGGCGATGGTTTCAATATACTGGCGCGGTACGCCGGTAATTTGCTCACCCCAGGCTGGGGTGTACGGTTTGATTTCAGCGTAATCTTTCGCGCTGTTTTCATCTTCCAGCCCGCGATCGAGGCCGTAATTCGCCAGTACCAAATCATAAACGCTGACCACCGGACAGGTGTTGCCATCGACTAACGTCAGGTTTTTAACGGGCAATTGGCGCACCAGCACCGGATTGTGTTTTACGCTGCGAAAATGCGGATTTTCAATGCCGCCAAAGTAGGGGAAGGCCACGCCTGCAACAGCGTCATGTTGACCGAGCAGGGTTAACGACAATTCGGTTTCCGTACCGGCGGCAATGGATTCCAGATTCCATTTGCCTTTTTCTCCCCAGCGGAAACCAATCGAACCGTTCGGCACTACCAATTCACCTGCGGTATTAACTGCTACGGTTTTCCACTGCGGATTGTTGCTTTCGCCCAGTCCATCCACCAGGTCAGATGCGCGGATCATGCGCCCGGGAACGTAGCTACCATCGTCGCGAGGCTCCAGCATTACCAGCATCGGCATGTCGCTGTAGCGGCGGCAGTAGTTGATAAAGTAGTCGCTGGGATTATCGAGATGAAACTCTTTTAAAATCACATGCCCCATTGCCATCGCCAGGGCGCTATCAGTGCCTTGTTTCGGTGCCAGCCACTGGTCGCACAATTTGGCCACTTCAGAGTAGTCAGGGGTAATGGCGATGGTTTTAGTGCCTTTGTAGCGTACTTCGGTAAAGAAGTGGGCGTCCGGCGTACGTGTCTGCGGTACGTTAGACCCCCAAGCGATGATGTAGCTGGAGTTATACCAGTCGGCAGATTCCGGTACGTCGGTTTGCTCGCCCCAGGTCATCGGCGAGGCGGGCGGCAGGTCGCAATACCAGTCGTAGAAACTTAAACAGGTGCCGCCAAGCAGCGACAGATAACGCGTTCCGGCGGCGTAAGAAACCATCGACATCGCCGGGATCGGCGAGAAACCGGCAACGCGATCCGGGCCGTAGGTTTTGATGGTCCAGACGTTAGCGGCGGCAATCAGCTGGTTTAGTTCCTGCCAGTTGGAGCGGATAAACCCGCCGCGCCCACGCACTTGTTTGTAGCTCAGGCACTTTTGCGGATCGTTCATAATCGATGCCCACGCCAGTACCGGATCGCTGTGTTGTTTGAGGGCTTCGCGCCACAGTTCAATCAGTCGTTTACGAATGAGCGGGTATTTCAGGCGGTTAGCGCTGTAAAGATACCAGGAGTAACTTGCGCCACGCGGGCAGCCGCGAGGTTCATGATTGGGCAGGTCAGGGCGAGTGCGCGGGTAGTCGGTCTGTTGGATTTCCCAGGTCACCAGACCATTTTTAACGTAGATTTTCCAGCTACAGGAGCCTGTACAGTTAACGCCGTGGGTGGAACGCACGATTTTGTCGAACTGCCAACGCTGGCGATAGCTGTCCTCCCAGTCGCGGTTGCTATGCATCACCTGTCCGTGACCATCGGCAAAGGTTTCGCCCTTTTGTTTGAAGTAGCGAAAGCGATCCAAAAGTTTACTCATGACATGACTCCTGCTCCAGGAATGAATTGGGATCTGATACCTTGTCGGATGCGACACGGTTGTACATCAGGCATCGATCTCTTATTTTTGGCTGAACTTCCGCCGACCATAAACCAGCCAGGTCAGCAGCACACAAACGATGTAGAAGATTAAAAACACTTTCATCGCGCCGACCGGAGAGCCGGTCATATTGAGCGACATGCCAAATGCCTGCGGAATAAAAAAGCCGCCCACTGCGCCAATGGCTGAGATAAAGCCCAGCGCTGCCGCCGTTTCGGTGACGGCTTCTCTCTGAGCTTGCTCATCACTACCGCCTTTCATCTTCATCCGATAAATGGTTATCTGGCGAAAGATGACGGCGATCATCTGGAAAGTAGAACCACTTCCCAGACCCGCGGTCAGAAACAGCCCCATAAATACGGCGTAAAAGGCGATGAAATTACCGGAGCCTGTGCCCGGTAAGGTAAGGAACAGCAGGGCACTGAAAATCGCCATAAAAATAAAGTTGATCAACGTCACCCGCACGCCGCCGAATTTATCGGAAATAGCACCACCAACCGACCGCGCGATGGCACCAATAAATGGGCCAAAGAACGCCAGGCGCAGAATATTCACATCCGGGAACTGGGTTTTTGCCAGCATGGCAAAACCCGCAGAAAAACCGATAAACGAACCGAAGGTGGCAAGGTAAAGCAGGCTCAGCAGCCAGAGATGCGACAGGGAGCTGGTCGGCAATTGAGGCGCGTGAACTGGCGATATCATTCATCCCTGACCAGGCGGCGATCGTGGCAATCGCCAGTAGCGGTACCCAAATCCATGCGGCATTCGCCAGCGACATCACCGAACCGTCGGCCTGCGGTACGCCATTGACGCCGAGAAAGGCAAATACAGGTACAAAAATGACCAGCGGTGCAACCAGCTGCATTACACTTACACCTAAGTTTCCTAATCCGCCATTAATCCCAAGAGCGCTCCCTTGTTTGGCTTTTGGAAAGAAGAAACTGATATTGCCCATGCTCGAAGCAAAGTTTGCACCTGCAAAACCGCATAGCAAAGCGATAACGATAAATATCCCAAAAGGAGTATTCGGATTTTGCACGGCAATTCCGAGCCAGACGCAAGGAATAATCAGGATTACAGTACTAAAAACCGGCCATCGGCGTCCACCGAATATAGGCACCATAAAGGAGTAGGGAACACGCAATAATGCGCCAGAAACGGAGGGTAATGCGGTTAATAAAAAGAGTTGATCGGTAGTAAAATTAAAACCGATTTTATTGAGATTAACGGTAACTGCGCTAAATAGCATCCAGACACAGAAGGCAAGAAGTAGACAACTGACTGATATCCAGAGGTTTCTTCGAGCAATATGTTTTCCTTTATTTTCCCAGAAGGCCGGATTTTCTGGTTTCCAGTCGCGTAAAAGATAACGACTATTTTTCTCATTTTGCAGTGCCATATTGTTCCTCACATGCACACATTGGTAATGAAAAAAGACAAAACAGGAGGTAAGGCGCAATAGCCAGTTATTAGAATTAAGGATGAATTGGGTGAAGTGCTGATTGAAAGAATAGATAAGAAAGCGTAACCGCGGGGGCAGAATGGGGATTAAGTAGCCAGATATGTGTTACTAAATGTAACTAACAAGCTAACCTTCAAACGGGGGTTAATCTTTGAACGTATGTCATGTTTCAACCCTTCAGATCGTGAATCTAAAGGGTTACATATTAACTATATTCTCAACAAGACCAGACACTTATAGAATTAGTGATGATTTATTCACTAAAAAGGCCATGAATTGGAGGAAAACGATCTGTCCAGAAAGTCTATCGGTTCCTCTCTTATTGCCTGATTGTAATAATCGTTATTATAGTAAGTATTGTTTATTTCATCTAAGGTCATGTTTTTAACTTTTATATTCCTCTGGTTTACAACTTCCTCTGTCTTGTAAGTGTGTATATTATATGGGGTATATGCTATTTTTAATAGTATAGTGAAACAATTCGTTATCCACATCTATTCCGTCAGAGTGAACTTCAAATGCACCAGACGAAAGAATTGCCAGGCCAGTATTAAGCTTAAGTGCTGGGGAAAACAAATTAAATAACATGAGCTGCATAGTAGGGCAATTGTTCTTCCCAGAAACATTTAAAAAATTTAAGTTTTTGCTCTGTTTTATTATGGGGAATAAAGTTCCAATATCGGATGTATTATTAGTATCAATGTGGGTTATTTTATTATTGTCCAGTCTTAAACTTTTGATAGATGGAAGATAAGTCAGGAAATCAAGATTTATATATTTCAACTGGTTGTTAGCAGCGTTTAATGTCTGAACATTGCGGAAGTTGCTATAGAATATTTTAATTTCAGAAAGCAAATTGTTGTTAATAAGTAACGTATTCAAGTTGGGAAATAAGACATTGTGTAAACTTGTTAGTTTATTATGGGATAGATCCAGCAGTAAGAGTTCATTTTTATTACCTGCAACAATATCAGTTAATTGATTATGGCTGAGATTCAGGTATTGCAGCCATTCGCAAGATTCTAATTGCACAAACTCTAGTTGATTATGTGCCGCACTAAAATAAGTAACTGATGAAAGCCTATCTATATCAATATTTCTGAGAGCATTATTATTCATAGATATATGTGTAATACTTACATTTCTGCCTTGAGGAAAATTTATTGACTCAAGAGCATTACTATTCAGACTTAGCTTTACGAGTCTATCGTAGTTGGTTGCATCAAAATGTGTGAGTTGGTTATTATCAAGATTGATAGAGGTGAAGTTTTGCAGCCCTGGTGGTTGAGTGGTTAAATTAAGTCCTGATAAATCAATGGTCACTTCATTAGTGTCATCAATTATATTTCTTACTGCAGTCCAGTACTGCATTTGTGCAAGTGGATCATTGTTGATGCCGTTAACTAATACATGCCAAAGATGTTTTGATGATATTAGTTGATCAATGTCATTGGTTGGCAGTAAATTGTTATTGCTTAAGTTTAAATATTCCAGTTTTGTAGTGTTTTTGGCGTTTAAATGTGCAATATGGTTGTCGTTTAAAGTGATTGTTTTCATCCTGGGATGATTGTGTAATATAAGGTCAGTGATCATATTGTGATGGGCACTTAACTCAATCAGAGATTCTTGCCGGGAGACATCCAGCGATGCTAGCTTGTTATAATCAAGATTAAGAAATTTCAGTTTATAACTATCAGAAATATCATTTTTTTAGGCTATTATTTTGCGCTTCCAGATTAACCAATGAATGCTGATTTTTTAAATCTAAACTTTCCAGATTGTTATGATCAATATAAATGTTTTCCAGTTTTGGTTCTTTTGGAAAGGTTATCGTGTTAATTTTATTAACGCTGAGGTTGATATTAACGAGACTGGCATTGTCAGCTAAGTCAAGACAAGTTAGACAATTGTTTTCCAGATTTAACGTATTAACTGTCGAGGGGATAGGCGGTAATTCACTCAAATCAAGATATGACAAATCAAGAGATGCCATGTTCGAATTGTAAGCTTCTTTAATTCGCTCCACGGCAATTGCTCTTTCTTCACCATTATTAACCGATTTATTACCCCATTGTTCTAGTCGTTCACAAAAATTGCTGGAGATGGTTTCTTTGTTAGGTAATGCGTTATTAAGTTGATAACTGGCATTATTTTTTACACAAGCTGTATTAATATTGGTCATAATCACTCATCAATAAATATTATAGTAAGATGTCCCCGGAGGATATGGAATAATATTAATTGAGGTGAATGACCAGAAATATCAAAAATTGCTCATTTTTACTTAAGGAGTCATACAGCAGCACTTAAATCAAAAACCAGCCCAGAGAAGGGCTGGTCAGGAGAGGACGTTAGAACTGATAGGTAATGCCCGTAGCGACGATATTATCGGTGCGAATATCTACGGCACGGGTAAAGTCGCTTTCATCAATCAGGTTGATTTTATAATCAACATAGGTCGACATATTTTTGTTGAAGAAATACGTCGCACCAACGTCGATATACTCAATCATGTCCTGGTCGCCGTAGCGGCCCAGATCTCTGCCTTTCGATTTCAGGTAAGCGAGTGATGGGCGCAAGCCGAAGTCGAATTGATATTGCGCCACCACTTCAAAACTTTGTGCTTTGTTAGAGATATAACCATCCCCATAGGTGGTCATGTTTAATGTTTCAGCGTAATTAGCTGCAAAGTAGATGTTGTTGGCATCATACTTTATAC